>CABMCU010000064.1 GCA_902384685.1 uncultured archaeon
AAACAGAGGCGTTGACCTGACAAAAGTAAATGGAGAAATCCCGCCCATTCCTCCCTCATCAAAATATATCGGTGAAGTCATCGCAGGACGACCCGTGTTGTCCCACCCCTCTAGAAAAGGAGGGTTCCGCCTTCGCTATGGACGTGCACGCACCGCTGGGCTTGCGTCCACCGCGATCAACCCAGCAACTATGTTTCTTCTTGATAGTTTTATCACCGTAGGAACCCAGATGAAAACAGAACGGCCGGGAAAAGGAACCATCGGCACTCCCTGCGATCAAATAGAAGGGCCGATCGTGCTACTCCAAAACGGTGACCTTACCCAAATCAATGACGTGAAAAATATCAGAAGTGATGTAAAAAAAATCATTGACCTTGGGGAGATTCTCATTCCCTTCGGGGAATTCCATGAGAACAACTCCTTGCTGCCTGACTCATCCTATGTGTATGAATGGTGGGTGCAAGACCTCCAACAAGTGCTCGGATGTCTCCCGAAAACCAATAAGATCAATGATATCACTAACGCTGATCTTACACTTCAACAGAGGATAACTCAGGAGTTCCAACGATTTGTTGATATAAGACATCCCACCCCGCAGGACGCATTTGCACTCGCGGAACAATATACAATCCCCCTGCATCCTGATTACAATCTTTTCTGGCATGATCTGTCAACAGAAAATGTCCGCACACTTGCAACCTACATCAAAGAGCAAGGTAGACCTATGGTTAAAGAGAACCTGTTACTAACACTCCCGAGCAACCCGGAAATAAAAGAAATTCTTATAGAATTAGGATTACTCCATAAACAACGAGAAGGACAGTTCATTGTTGATCACTACGCATATCCACTGCTCCGCTGCTGTGGTCTGGAAATAAAAGAGGAAAAAATCGTTACGACAGATCGATGGTCGTTGCCAGCTGAGGGAGACACTACCATCGAGTTTGTATCAAGACTTTCAGGCGTAACAATACGGGCACGTGCGCCATTCCGGATAGGCACCCGCATGGGTCGGCCAGAGAAAGCATCACCTCGGAAAATGCGACCACCACCCCATGTACTCTTCCCTCTTGGTAACTACGGGGGAAATCAACGTCTGGTAAAAACCGCTGCAGAAAATATTACCATTGAGGTTGAAGCAGGGAAACGACGATGCCCGAAATGTGAGAAGACCACGTTCAGAATCACCTGTGATTGCGGCACACATACACAAATCCTTGAAGGAAAATTAGAAAAACAAACGATTAACCTATCTGAAGAACTCGAACGTGCACAAAAAAACATCAAAGAGCATATTCTTCCAGAGACCATTAAAGGCGTAATAGGAACTATATCGAGACATAAAACACCGGAGCCCCTTGAAAAAGGAATACTACGGGCAAAACACAATGTCTACGTATTCAAGGATGGGACGATTAGATTCGATATGACCGATGCACCCCTGACCCATTTTAAACCAAAAGAAATTGGTGTTCCATTGAAAAGAGTCAGGGAACTTGGGTATACAAAAGACTATCTGGGTAAGGAGTTGGAAAACGAAAACCAGATCTGTGAACTGAAAGTACAGGATGTCGTCATTTCCACCGCGTGTGCGGACTATTTCATACAAGTATCAAAATTTATTGATGATCTCCTTATAAAATTCTACGGTGTTAACCGATTCTATAAAATTAAAAAACCCGAGGATTTAACCGGGCATCTTGTCGTCGGGCTTGCTCCACACACCTCAGCTGGTGCACTTGCACGAATCATTGGATTTACGACCGCACAGGTGTGCTATGCACATCCCTTCTATCATGCAACAAAAAGACGTAACGCCGATGGTGATGAGGATGGATTAATTCTCCTTTTAGACGCACTGTTAAACTTCTCTCACGCGTATATCCCTGATAAACGGGGAGGAAAAATGGATCTTCCATTGATCCTCACAACACGTCTTGACCCCTCTGAGGTGGACAAAGAAGCGCATAACCTCGATACGCTATCTCGATATCCATTAGGGTTATATGAGGCATCGCTGAAACATGAGCAGGCGAAAAACCTCGAACCGATCATGGGACTTGTTGCTGCACGATTAGGAACTGAACTGCAATACGAACAATTTGGATTTACACACGATACCAATGACATCTCCGAAGGGCCAAAGGAATCCTTGTATAAAACCTTGAAAACCATGATGGAAAAAATGAACGTTCAACTCAGTCTTGCTGCGAAGATAAGGGCTGTCGATGAAGCGGACGTCGCCTATAAAGTCATCGAACGGCATTTCTTACCAGACATCCTGGGAAACCTTCGAGCGTTCAGTAAGCAATCGGTTCGTTGCCCCTTATGTAACACGACCTATCGACGGATTCCACTCCAAGGTGTCTGCATGAAATGCAATGGGAAATTAACCCTTACGGTTCATGAGATGTCGGTAAAGAAATATCTTAATATTTCAAAAGAGATTGCTGAGAAATATAACCTTCCAGTCTATGCTCGTCAGAGAATCGCTCTCGTGGAGAAATCCATTGATTCGATGTTTGTGAGTGATAAGGTAAAAAACACCAAATTGAGTGATTTCTTTTAATGGTTGTCAGAAGCATAATGTTCATATATCTATTTGCTCATGCTCTTTGTAGGTTGGTGTGTATGAGCGATAACCCAGTTCTTTCCGTCGATAAAAAAACATGGAATAAATGGTCGTTCTACATAAACGTAGTTATTTTCATCATTATCGCTGTATTCATTTATCTTCTTATTCTTGATGCATTCAATGCAGGTACGGTCTATGCACAAAATGACGCAACTCTCCTTACAAACGCATGGATTGCGGTAGTTCGTGATGTTGCCTTTTTAGCGGTTGGTCTTGTTATTTTGTTCGTACAAATATTTAACTACTACCGACAGCTTAGCCGTCGTTCCTGGTAGCAATGGTGAAAGGTGTAGACTAGACCGGGGAGCTAGGCGTTCCCTGTAACCAGAAATCGCCGATACGCTGGGGTCGAATTTGAGAGGCGGTGTAACGAGTATCTCGTGATCCGTTTGTTGCCTATGACACCTTGTCCTTTGGGATCAGAGGTGATAACCGCATATGACCGGAGGGTTATATGTTTATCTTAACTGTGGGTACCGGGTGAGGCACGGAAGTGAGCAGCCTTACCACAGACTGCCGATGCTCAGAGGGTTAACGGGGTTGAGAATGCAGATGGGTAGTCACCTGTATACCACGCACACCCACTTGAAAGGCGTCTACACCCGCCAAAATTTAAATATCCCAGGTGTTTAACAATTAGGGGAGGTTTTCCAAATGGTACGATTAGTAAGAGACGAGAGTCTCACGGCATCCTGGCAAGATTTCTTTGAGGACCAATGTAAAACAGAGATTGAGACACTTGCAACGGAATATCCTGAGAAACGCAGTTTATTAATTGATTACTGGGATGTTGATAAAGCTAAACCAGAGCTTGCGGAATTGTTGATTCGCCAACCCTTTAAAACTCTTTACAACGCGGAAGAAGCCCTGAAACTCATTGATGTTTCTATGGAGCAGAAGCTACAGTTGCATTTTCGTGTTAAGAATATTCCTGAGTCACAAAAAATTCTGATCCGAAAGATCCGTGCGAATCGCTTGGGGTCTTTCATCGCGGTCGAAGGTCTTATCAAGAAAATCACTGAGGTACGGCCGAAACTAGAGGTCGCTGCATTCCAGTGTCAGAAATGCGGTGCAGTAATTCGGATTGAGCAGGATGAAGATATCCTAAAGGAGCCTTCTGAATGTTACGAGGACCAAGGTGGATGCGGACGGGTGTCATCATTTAAACTATCGACAACGCTTTCCACTTTCATTGACTCGCAGAAAATCGAGATTCAAGAGAACCCAGAAGGGTTACGTGGGGGTGCACAACCGGAACGTATCAGCGTGTATCTCGAAGATGACTTAGTAGGAGGTGTTGCACCCGGAGATCGTGTCATTGTCAATGGGATACTTCACTCAGTGGCACGGCATCGGGGAACATTTCGTCTCACATCGTTTGACAAAACCATGGATGCGATAAGTATTGAAAGCCAGGAGTTTGCATTTGAGGAAGTAGAAGTCACTAAAGAAGATGAAAAAAAGATACTCAAAACAAGTAAAGACCCAGAGATTTATGATAAAATGCGACAGAGTATTGCGCCGACGATCTACGGGCTTGATATTGAAAAAAACGCACTCGTCCTTCAACTGTTCGGTGGTATTGCAAAAGAAATGCCCGACGGAACACGAACCCGTGGCGATATCCACACCTTACTCGTAGGAGATCCTGGTACCGCAAAATCACAAATACTATCATATATGTCCAAGCTTGCCCCTCGTAGTGTATTTGCTTCAGGGAAGGCTTCCTCAGCCGCTGGGCTTACTGCTGCTGCTGTTCGCGATGAGTTCGGCGAAGGACAATGGACGCTTGAGGCAGGTGCACTCGTGCTTGCTGACAAAGGTCTTGCATGTATTGATGAAATAGACAAAATGGAGGAAACAGATCGGAGCAGCCTGCATCAGGCCATGGAGCAGCAGGAGATCTCTGTTGCAAAAGCAGGGATTAACGCAACCTTGAAGTCACGGTGTTCGATTCTGGCTGCAGCAAACCCAAAACTTGGACGCTTTGATGAGTTCATGCCGATCCATGAGCAGATTAACATGCCGCCAGCGTTGCTGTCGCGCTTTGACCTTATTTTCTCCATTCTTGATAGACCAAATCGGAAAACAGATACGGATCTTGCGGTCCATATCCTCCAATCCCACAAGGGAGGAGAGATCCATGAACATATCAACAAAATCCCTGATGAATTGTACTCGAAAGAGCAGGAAATAAAATTCATGAAACATGTTCAACCGATTTTTGAACCGGAATTCCTGCGGAAGTACGTCGCATATGCAAAGCGTAATGTCTTCCCAGTGTTAACGGATGATGCCCTAGAGATTTTGCAGAATTATTATGTTGATTTTCGAAGCTCGTCTAAGGATTCAGTGCCGTTTACTCCAAGACAACTGGAAGCATTCGTACGACTTGCAGAGTCTAGCGCGCGGATACGTCTCAGCCAGGAAGCAACTGTTGATGACGCAAAACGAGCAATCTCGATAATCGATCAATATCTCCGACGTGTAGGAACCGATCGGGAAACCGGACGTTTTGACATCGACATCATCGCGACAGGTATCAGCCACAGCCAGCATGAACGGATGCGACTACTCCTAGATATCATCCAAAGGCTTTGTACTGAATCTGAAGATAACAGCGTCAATAGAACAGATATCATTAGTGAAGCAGAAATCCAAGGCATCGAATCACGGAAAGTCGAAGAAGCATTAGATCGGTTAAGCAGAGACGGACAAATCTATAAAACACCAAAAGGAAAATACGGAATCACCTGAGAAAAAAATTTGAAAGACCTATTTTATCGTTACAGTTTCGGGGAAAACAAATTCACGACAGCTTTCTTCGCATCTGTCTTGTATGTTTCACCGATTTCTGCAATAATAACAGTAAGAAAATTATCTTTTATTTCATTCCAGTTTAGTGTTGTGACACCAAAATATAATTTCTTTGCAACGTTCGACGCTCGGTGAATATGTGGAGCCCATTTCCCTGCTCTGGTATCGCAGTTATCCATATGTAGCAGATAGATCTTCTGCAAATTTTTTTTCCCAATAAGGTAGATTTCGAACCGTCTATTGAAATACTTGTACTTTGGATCTTTCTCGTAGTACCGATAATCCAACTCGAAAAATTGGTTAATCGGGATGATTCCTCTATACATAGTCTCCATTGTATTCAGGAACGCTTTTTAAGAATTTGGAAATAATTCTACTTGTTTTATCCCATGTAATATTCAGCTGGGTACGGATCAGGTTTGAGGCCTTTACGCTCACGGATTTTCTTAATTACGGGATCTCTCAGCTGTCGTGGTAAAGGTTCAAATCCCATATTTTCGGTGTTCCACAGTACCCGACCGCCGGTTGCAGAACGGATAGCAGACGCGAATCCGAACATCTCAGCAACAGGTGCCTTTGCCTCGATTTCTACGGAGTCTCCGACGGTTTTCATATCTTTAACTTCGGAGCGTCGGGAATTCAGTTCTCGTGATGCATCACCCATGATTTCCTGAGGAGTACTAATAAATACTTTCTGTATTGGCTCAAGCAGAGTAGGCTCGGAAATCGTAATCGCACCATAAATAGCGTTTCTGGCTGCAGGGATCACCTGTGCTGGTCCGCGGTGGATTGCATCTTCATGAAGTTTTGCATCCACAAGTTTCACCAATATACCTTGACATGGCTCTGAGACAGTTGGTCCGCTTTTCATAACCTCATCAAAGGCTTCCATAATCAAATCCCTAGTCTCGAAGAGATGTTGAATACCTTTTGTGGTATCCGTGATAAGATTCAGACCATGCACACCAAACACGCCTTTCGCAACGTCTTTATCCATTCCAAGGTCCTGAAGGATTTTTGCAGTTTCTTTTTTGTATTTCTTCACGTTCGCTGGTAATTCATTATCGTAAATCGCTTTAACGATGTTTTCCGGCAGGGGTTCCACCTCGATGTAGAACCTGTTGTGTTTGTTCGGTGATTTCCCTTCGAATTCATGGGGACTTGGTTTACTTACAGTCTCACGATAGACCACAATCGGTTCCGAGCAAACTATCTCCATTTTATGGTCATGGCGGATACGATACTCGGTAATTTCAAGATGTAATTCTCCCATACCTGACATCAGATTCTCACCGGTCTCTTGGTTGATTTGCACTTGGATGCTGGGATCTGCTTTGGAGATTAATCGTAATACCTCAACGAGTTTGGGGAGGTCTTTGGTGTTTTTCGCCTCGACTGCTACTGTAACGACGGGTTCTGAGACATGAACGATACGTTCAAACGGTTCAGCTTCAGGATTATCAGTCACAGTGCATCCTGCGATCGCATCACGGATACCGGTTGCAGCAACAATATTTCCTGCGCTCACATAATCAATAGGGATACGATCAGGCCCAACCATGACGTTGGTTTGTTGAACGCGATTCTTGTTGGGCATTCCAATAACATATAACTCTTGTCCACGTTGGATTTTTCCGCTGAACATCCGACCTATCGCAACCTCACCAGCATGGGGATCAAGGATAATCTTCGTAACCATCAATGCCAATGGTCCGTTCTCGTTACATTCAACCATGTTTTTGCCAAGAGGGCTCGTAAGGTCTCCTCTCCAGATGTGTGGGATCCTGTATTTCTGTGCACTATTTGGTGGTGGAAGATGATCAATAACCATGTCCAAGACAACTTCATGTATTGGGGCTCGTTTCGCTAAGGATTTCTGATCATTGTTCTTACAGTAGTTATACACATCTTTAAATCCTAAGTTAGTCTTTTTCATGCGGGGAACAGAGACCGCCCAGTTATGGAACGCGGAACCAAACGCAACACTACCGTCTTCGACCTTCACGTTCCATTTTCCTTTGAAATCTTCACCGACCACTCGATCAAGAAGCTCATTAAATCTATTAATGATTTTAATGAATCGATTTTGCATCTCTTCTGGCGTGACTCGAAGTTCATTAATAAGGCGGTCTACCTTGTTGATGAATAATACGGGTTTAACTTTTTCACGGATCGCTTGACGAATCACTGTCTCCGTTTGTGGCATCGCACCTTCAACGGCGCAGACGACAATGATACAACCATCCACTGCTCGCATTGCACGGGTAACATCACCACCGAAGTCAACATGTCCTGGTGTATCAATTAAATTAATCAGGTAATCTTGTCCTTCAACGGTGTGGACCATCGATGCCGATGCCGCGTTAATCGTAATTCCACGTGCCTGCTCTTGTTCATCGTAGTCAAGTACTAGTTGTTTTCCTGCGAGATCCTCGCTCATCATACCGCATCCTGCAATCAGGTTATCAGAAAATGTGGTTTTCCCATGATCAATATGTGCAGCAATCCCGATGTTACGAATATGATCTAATTTATTCATCAGAGCTGTTGCTTTCGCTATATTTTCTTCTTTTCGCCCCATACTTTAGACACCTTCAAAAACCATTAGATCTTCCATTGTATTATCGAGCTGCTTTGGCGACCCGCTCAAGATCGTTCTTCTTTGCAACCGCAAAAGATGCAGGATCATTCTTACTTGCCTTTAGGAGTTCATCGGCAAGACATACCTCTATTCTTTTCTTATTTTTATGACTCGCAGTCATCGCACCGGAGCAGATGTTCCGTAGTGCAATATCCAGTCGGCGTTGTGGTGAAATATCCACGGCCTTAGGAACCATGATACCACCGAATCGTAATCGGGTGGTTTCTTCTTTTGGTGCTGCATTTTGCAATGCATCAACAAGTACTTGCATGGGATTAGTCTTAGTTCGTTTGTCAATTATCTCAAACGACATTCGAACGACTTTGTAGGCTTTTGTTTTCAGTCCGGTATATGTTTCGGTTTTCATGAGGATATTAATTAAACGTTCAATAATCGAAAGGTTTGCTTTCCCGAACATCTTATTTGCATGAGGCGCGCCAAGGAAAAAATCCTTGTTTTTTAAATTGATGTAGTGTTGAAGTCCTTGATCTTCGATCTTCACAATACTCATATCGTATTTTTCAAACATCGGGAAAAATGCTGTAGCAGGTTGTATATCTTTCTTTTCACTCATATTTATCGTCTCATCGGTTTCTCAACTTTTCCCTTTACTAGTTGATTTAAGGAAACATCATTTACTTTGATTACTTTAAATCGGACGCCAGGAATATCCCCATAACTACGGCCCATACGGCCCCCAATACCTTCGACTACAACTTCATCGTGTTCATCAATGAATCCGATAGCATGGTTTCCAGGAGCAAACGCAGTGATCTGTCGACCGTTTTTTATAAGCTGAATTTTAACGCATTTTCTGATCGCTGAATTCGGTTGCTTTGCCTCGATACCAACTTTTTCAATTACGATGCCTCTTGCTTGGGGAACACCTCCAAGTGGATCTGATTTTTCTTTTAAATGAAGGAGTCGTTTTTTATAATATCGGTCATTCCACAGCTGGTTTTTTCGTGCTTTTTTAAGTTGGCGTGCAGCGTTTATTCCTTTACCCATGATTCACCTATTTATATGGTAGAAGTGAGGCAGTATACAGCTTTTAATATTTAAAAGTACCTTCTGAACAACTTTTATGTGTTAAGCCACTAGGAACGATATATTTATATTGTGTTAAATCTTTGAACATAGTAAGGGGTAATATGAAAAAAGTAATTCTTAGTATGATAATAGTTTTGATTGTATCAATGAGTAGTATAGGACTTACAGGTGCATTCAGTTTCTCTAATAATACAGAATCAAATGCATCAACTGAGGTTATGAGCAATGGATATGGTTTGCAGTGGATGATGGAGTATGGAAATAGTCCTTGGACAGATGCACGATTTCAAGGACCGCAACCGATTGGAGATTCTGATAATGATGGGAAGAACGAGCTGCTTATCAGCGGAAGGGATTGTACCGTCCGGATCATGAAATGGGTTGAAAACGATCAGACGTATTCGCAGGTTTATGCCTTGCATCCACCGCTCTATCCACTCGTACAATGTGATGCTGGTGGGATGGCAATTGGCGATGTGACTAATGATGGTAAAAATGAGATCGCTGCGACGTGGTATACCGCGGTCTATAGATACATTGCTTTTAAATATTGGATGATTGGAGTAAACCCTTGGATTTTTTTCAATGGTGGTGGTAGTGCTGATTGTCTTATCGGGGATTGTGATAACGACGGGAAAAATGAATTAATTTTAAGCGGTGGTGGTGACCGGCAATCTTCAAGTCCAGTTGGTGAGATTACGGTGTTTAAATGGAATGGGTTATACCTGCAACGAGTCGCTGAATGGAATGACCGTAATGTCTATGGATATGTGTTCATGGCTGGTCTGGGTGACGTGGATGCTGATGGTGAAAATGAGATTGTTTGCGCCTATGAAAATAAGGTTATGGTTTTGAATTGGGATGCTCAAAACAAAGAGTTTGTTCCCACGAAGATTCAAAGACCCTTGCCTCTAATGGATTCTCCCTTTGGAGTGGTCTGTAAAGATTGTGATAATGATGGGAAAGCAGAGATCCTTCTGAGTTATGAAAATCCTCGGATTACGATCTTTAAATGGAATGGAACCGGGTACACAACACAATTTGATATCACGTGGCCTGATGGAGACCCAGTGATTGAAGGAATCGATGTTGGTGATACCGATAACGATGGACTCAATGAAGTATGCGCGGGCGCTGGTGTGACTCATATCTTACAATGGAATGGTACGACATATGTGGAAGAAGCATTACTTCCTACGTTTGGTTGGATGGCGGTCGTGTGCATCGGAGATTGCGATAACGATGGGAAAAATGAAATCAACGCAGGAAATGTTGATGTAGCATCTGGGCAACAGTTTACCGAATGGGTTTTTAAATATGGTTGGGATACGTGATTCCTAGCTTTTTCTAGAAACTAGAACCTGACAATATTTGCTTTTGTATTAGCTTTATATGCTCAAGTTGTAGAATTGAACATTCTTCAATTATCTCGAATTGACAGTTTTTTTTGTCCTCCAGTTGGTTTATAAATCAATAGGAGGGGAAATAGAAAGGAAAAGTATTTATTTTGCAAGTTTATTTACACTCGGGGGACAAAATTAACATTGGGGAGGCTGCTTTAGACATCTGCTTTCCACTGAAGGCACATTCCTCCTATCCAATGCATCCCGTCCCCCTCTTATTATTCTTCTAATTTTCTGAGAATTTTATAAAATTATTCTGATCCGCTTAATAGATTAATCTACAAAAATAAGTGAAAAAAACAAAAAGAAGAAGGTTGGGTGATAACAACCGCTGCATATTTAGTCGAATAACGCACTGAGTCCAGCTGCTGCTTCGTCTTGAGAGACCTCTTCTTTCTTTTCTTCTTTCTTTTTCTCTTTCTTTTCAGCAGGTGCTTGGGCTGCTGCAGGCGCTGCGACTGGGATAGCGGTGGCTGATTTTATCGCCTCGTCAATATTGACACCCTCAAGTGAAGCGACTAATGCTTTTACTCGCGCGGCATCAGTTTTTACTCCAGCGGCAGTGAGAACTTTTTCTACATTCTTTTCGGTAATTGGTTGTCCTGCGGAATGCAGAAGCATTGCACTATATACATACTCCATGGTTTGTTCCTCCTACTATGTTGGGGTTTTTTCGCCCTCTTTACTAACAGGTTTGACCTGTGATGAAACAGACAGCATCGAGGCATGCGCCTTAGCAATGAGCAGCGGAGTTGTTTCCTTGGTGTAAATGTTCTTTTCCATCGCAAGGGTGTATGCGCTCCGATATGCTTTTGTTAACAGAGGACGAATTGTTTGGGTGTTTACCCAACCAGCCTCTATTGAAAGGTTTAATGCAGTGAATGATGCTGTTCGTAACTGGCCTATGAACCGGTCTATGTCAACATCAAGGACATCCGGTCTGTAAATACTACCATTCTCAAATACAGCGTGCAAGTTCAATCCAAGTTCAATGGGAAAAATATCAATACGAGAAAGCATTTGTGCGAGATCCTTCGATATCTTCTGCCCTGCCTCTACAAGAATCTTATCGCTTTTAATGACGACTTTTCCTTCTGAAATAGCGGCCGGGATTCCTACTTTTTGAAGCTCTCCGACGATTGGGCCTGGTTTAAATGGGGTATCTCCTGCGAGAACCTCAATATCATGACTAGCGGTTTCTCCACCTTTTGCAGGAGCATTTTTCCGTGTAGCTTTGATTTCTCTAAAAAGAGCAAATGGGTTAATATCAGTAGTAATAACTGCAGCTTGATTATATACCTCATCTTTCAACGCACTGATACCAGGTACCTGCTTCTCAGCTTCGTCTAATGCTTTTAAAATTAACGAGTTTTTCGCAGACCGGATTTGTGCTTTGGCTCTGATACCCCCCCGCATCTGCTGAAGCTGTGGAGCTGGAATACCTCCAATATCTATAATGCCGATTATCTTATGATGAGTTAACAGAGATGCGATCTCCGCGACCTCCCCGTGTTTCCATTGTGCAACGTGCGCCATATCTTAACACCTTAGAGTATTCGCATTGGTGGCCCCATGCTAGTCTTAACATACACTGAGCCGATATTTAATTTACCACGTTCAAGTTTTCCTTCAAGTCGTTTGAGGATTGCATCAATATTATCTGAAATGTGTTCTGTGCTCATTTCTTCGCGTCCGACGGTGGCATGAATGGTTTTTGTAGTTTTAGATCGAACCTTAACAGTTTTCCGCAGATTCTTTGCGATATTGGTGATATCAATAGTTGGTGGTACTGGTTTTGGCATTTTTCCACGAGGGCCAAGGATGATACCGAGTGTTTTACCAATGGTTGGCATTAACGGTGCTTCGGCAATAAAAAAATCATATTCATCTGCGATCTTTTTAAATTTCTTCTTATCTTTGGCCAGTTCTTCGATTTCTTCAGGTTTTATTAATAAATCAACATAAGTTTTAGATTTAAGCGCGAGTTCACCGCTTGCAAAAAGAGCGAGTTTTGCTTCAATGCCTCGCCCATGAGGAAGTATCACTTCATCTTCGATACGGTTTTTCGCATCGTTCATATCAATGTTCTTCAGATTTATAATAACGTCTACAGATTGTTTGAATTTCCTATTTAGTTTTTTGGATTCTTCGATTGCTTTCTGAACTGCTTCAACAGTTTTGCTGTCTGTCATTATACATCATCGATTAAATTAATTATTTAATCACTCCATAGGGTAACGTAGTTCTCGGGAATAATAATCTTATTTATAAAAGTTTGTGTTAAGTAAATCTTGGTTATTCAGTGGTTATCCTCTCGAGAATTAAAGTAAATACATCCTCGGGGTCACGGATTTTCTTCAATTCTTTCTTGATAATAATCGGAGTGCCTTCCACATTTTTTTTACTAACATCTTTATTAGTAAACACTACAGCATGTTTTTCCATTATCTTTGATATACTACTAAGGAAATGTGCTTTTTCTATAAGTTTTTTGTTATATTCTTGTACACAGGTTAAAAGAATTTTATCTTTTTCTTTACTTAATGCTTCAAAGGGACAACGATCCATTGGGATAATCTTATATCCAACGTTTTGTAGCAAAGAAAAAACCTCATGTTGGAATTCTTTCATATGTTTTTGTTCTTTTTCGAATAACGGCAACCGCTCGGTTTCTACCATCGGTGGTTTGAACAAATCAATTGATGTAGTAACCGACTGATCAAACATATCCTCAATCCGATTAGCAATATCAATACGCGCACTCATTCCATCCTCATACATCCGCACGGTTCGACGAGACACGTGTACACGACGAGCGAAGGTTCCTAGTGAAATATCGTTTTCTTGACGCAACCTTCGTATCTTTTCTGAATCAAGGTTCACATATAACCCACCAGGAGCTGCATAAGCTCGCACCGGAACTTCCTCATGTAAATGATTTTTCAACGTCGAAAAGGTAACGGTCTCAATACCAAATCTGAAGTACACCACGTCATCTTCAAGAGTGTTTACCCCATTCTTCTCCCCGATTAACAACGGAGTTGCATTCAGAAGATACGCAAGTGCACGCAGCTCATTTCCCACACCCTCTGACAATCCATCAATATTCGACAAAACTTTTATGATAAGGAGGGTATCATCTCTTCTTGCCACTAGGTCAAAACCTGGGAGATGTATTGCATACGGGTTTGAGACAGAAAAACCCGCATTTCCCAAAAATTCTCTGATATTAATAATGAGTTCTGTTCTATCCATAGGTAATGAAACTTAAAGTACAACCTATCTAATAATGTTTTTGGTGAAAAACCATCTGGATAGGCATAGACGACACTGACTCAACTACTGGTGGGTGTACTACGTATGTAGCACGAACAATTATTCAAAAAATAATAAAGAAATCTGAGATTATCGGTTACCCACGTCTCGTCCGATTAAACCCAAATATCCCTTGGAAAACACGAGGAAACGGAGCCTTATGTCTCCGTGTTGGAAAACACGGTGGAAAAATTAAACGAAAAATTGGGGAAATCAACAGCAAGGATGTGTTCTGTTCACTCACCTTCACTAAAGAACTTGACGAAAATGAAGAGAAATACCTCTCTACTATCGTGAAAGAAACTATTGACACACAGGCGTGCATTGACGATGATAATACAAATCCAGGATATGTCCTACTTTTAAAAAAACCAGATGTGGATTTGTATCAGAAAGCCGTCACCAAAATTGTCACTCTTGATGTAGTACAGAATATATTGCACAACCAACAGGCGATGTTTGAAGGATACAAAAATGGTCGAGGACTGATTGGTGCGACTGCTGCGATCTCCTGGGAGCCACTTGATAGAACCTTCGAGCTCATCGCATATCGACCTCAACAGCGATGGGGAGCTAAACGACAAATCGATCTAAAATCTGTGCAACAGATGGATACAAACTGCCCAAACACGTTTGACAATTACGATGCTAGGAATCATCATAATCGAATCGTCCCGAACTCACCCTGTCCTATCCTTTACGGAATCCGAGGTAATGACGTAGATGAACTTGTCATCGCATCAACTCAGGTGAAATCTGAACCAATAGACAGCTGGCTCCTGTTTGAAACGAACCAGGGAACCGACAATCATCTTCAAAAAAAACAAATCGCACAAATCCAGCCTTTTGAATCAGTCATCATCGAAGGATCGGTCGTCGTGAATCCATTTACGATTCAAGGTGGACATGTTCTGTTCACCATAAAAGATGCAACCGGAACAATATCCTGTGCTGCTTACGAGCCAACAAAAGAATTCCGAAATACTATTCGAGGATTACATATTGGTGATTTCATTGAAGTATATGGTGGTGTTCGTGAACATCCTCTTACGATCAACTTGGAAAAATTCGAAGTCAAACATCTCATCACGCAATTGGTGAAAACAGAAAACCCGGTCTGTCCGAGTTGTAACAAACACATGAAATCCAAAGGAACCAAACAGGGGTATAAATGCATCAGATGTGGGATAACCAGTTTCACCCCAATTATCCAAGAACAACCACGTACTATCATAAAAAGATTCTATGAGGTCCCAGTTTGTGCTCGACGACATCTTAGCAAACCATTAAAACGCATGAACCAAGAAACTCGATCTGTTACAGCATTATATAGCGAAAATGAATGTATTCTCTGATAAATATACCATCAACGGTTTTTGCATGATTATTAACCATGAAAATATCGCTACATTTCAAATGAATGAGCGTAATACTTTTTAAGGGATGATTGCTTCATGGTTTCTACAATCCTGATATGCGGGTGTAGTGTAGTCTGGTATCACTTAAGCTTGCCAAGCTTAAAACTCGGGTTCAAATCCCGGCGCCCGCACTCTTTTTTAAGATTTTATATATAAAGAAGTATATGTAATATGCATACCTATTTGCATCATTAATTTACTTGCATAGATATCAGGATACAGAGGGACATATGTAAGTATTAATGCAACTGTATATGTAGCGAGGTATCCGCAAGCGAATACTTTATTAAAAGAAGTATCATTCGTTTTTCAACAGGTAAGATGGGATGCTGGAACAAACAACTATAGACCGCTCTATCGAGATCAAACGATCAGTCGCAATACGGGCAATGCGACGTAGCAATATACGAAGAAAAGTTACTGAGTATCTTTGTGAAATCAGTCCGAACTGTAGTTACACCTCTGAGATCGCGTATCATATCAATGCGACCTCGTCAAATGTAATTGGTGCGTTGCGTGGAATCGAAACACGGTATCGTGAAGAAGAATCGCTTATTGGTCTGAATATGGTAGAGGAAAGATCCGGTGGTAAAAATGTCAGACTCTATGGAGTCACTGATTTTGGTAAAGAAATCATACAGACTATGAAAGGACGACGATAAAAACCACGAACAGTTTTTATTTTTATTATGTGTTTTTAGAAAAGATTTTCATTATGTTTTTTGTAGTACAAAAACATTATAAAGAATAACAATAGTAAAGAAGAATAGAGGGAAAAAAAGAGAGTAAAAAGTTTAAGTTCGTCCCTTCCTAGTTGTTAATAGAAACGATATTGATATTCCGTCTTAAGAGCATTTTTCGCAGATAAAAATGTACCAGGATATGCACCTACGAGAGATTATATATGCTCAAGAACAGAGAAAATTGCTTGGCGTAGCTCCTCGATTCCATTCCCAGTAATACACGAAATCTTCCGATTCGCAGAACCGGTGTTCGTTACATCAACCTTATTTTCTACGATGATAAAAGGGACATCACAAAACAACTTCTTGATGTCCTCTAGCATCAATGTCTGTTCACTCATCTGGTACCCACTGATTCCTGAGGGGTCAAAGATAAACACAATAAGGTCAGCGAGATTCCGCAACGCAGCGATCGCCTGCTTCTCAATATTGTTCCGCTCTGAGAGCGGTCGATCTAACAACCCTGGTGTGTCAATAATTTGATACTGCTTTTTCTCATAACGAACCGTTTTTTCCATATGGCCAACATAGATCTGTTTTGTCGTAAACGGGTATTGTGCAACCTCTGGTTTCGCAGCCGATAGTCGTCTGATGAGTGATGATTTTCCCACGTTGGGATACCCAGCGATGACTACGGTTGGGATATCCTCGATATCAGGAAATGTTCTTAAAATCTTCTGTGCGTTTGAAAGAAACACGAGATTTTTATCTACTTGTTTTACGATCGACGATACACGACCGTAGATTTCTTTTTGTTTTTGTTTCAGAAACTCTACATTTCCAGATTTTATTAAGGAACTGCTTTGTGTTGAATAGACCATCAGGATGGTTTTCCGTGCCCAGTCAATCGCACCTAATGATTTCTTCAGTTTATTTTTATCAATTTTAATATCAATGATCTCCTGATAGAACAACTGTAGTTTGTCAATTGATGGAAAGTTTTTCACATATGTCTCTAGTCGGGATGTAAGATCCATGATGAAGGTTTCGGTACGTGAAATGATGATTTTTTTTATCTCATAGCGTTTATCTCGATCATGAATCTGGATTTTTTTTGTCTGACGGATCGACCGATCTAGGAGTTGTTTCGCGGTGAGTATCGGGGGAATGTTTCTGAACATAAGTTTGAAAAGGTTTATGTGATACCTCTAAATTAAACTGCTGGTACGTCTATGGATGAAGGGTTTATACTTGCAAATAAGTTCCGACGAGCCATCTTCGATGAACTTGTCTCCGGGGAAACTAATATCAAGCGTATTACAAAAAAAAATCGAATGATACCCAGGGTTGCGCAACGTATCATTGATGAATTCGTCATCGGAGGCATCGTCGAAAAAAAAGGAAACATGTATATGTTTACCGCTGAAGGGAAAAAACTTGTTGAAACGATTGGAAAATAAATGATTGGGAGAGCTTTGAGAAACACATGAAACCATATCTGTTACAAACGTTAAAGGAACTTGCGTTGCTCGGGGCGATTCGCAATAAGATTGAGTTGTCATCCCATGAGCTTGCAAAACAATTAGAAACCAGTCAACAGACTGCGTCACGGTACCTGCTTGAACTTGATACGCAACAAATGATTACCAGAGAGCTTGGAGTGAAGAAGCAGTTGATTCAGATTACGAGCATTGGAGCTGACTTACTTGAAAATGCGTATTTATCCTATAAACAGATTTTTGATCTTTCTACTAAAGTCGCATTCAAAGGAAAATTAATCTCAGGGATGGGTGAGGGTAAGTACTACACCGAACAAAAAGGATACGCTGATCAATTTAAGAAGCAACTCGGATTTGTTGCCCATCCAGGGACATTCAACGTCGAAATCGAATATATTGAACGAAACAAGCTGCGTCTGCTCCGCAACTGCGGCGGCATCTTGATCAATGAGTTCCAGGCAGAAAATCGAACGTTTGGGAATGTTGTATGTTTCAAGGCAACTATCAACGGGTATAAAGGGGCAATCGTACTTCCAAAAAGGAGTCATTACGCAATCGTTCTTGAATGTATTTCCCCCTATTATTTACGTGAGAAACTCGGATTGCATGATGGTGACGAGGTAGAAGTAATCGTCTACCTCCAATAAGACATGCTGAGGTTGTATGAAGAATCAATTCGTTGCAGATATCCTGTACATGATTGCAGATCTGTTGGATTTGAAAGGGGAAATTTTTTTTAAGACACGAGCGTATCGGATTGCGGCTCAGACTATCGAAGCTTTAGATGAGGATATTGAAAAGCTGGTGAATCAAGGCAGAATCGAATCGATTCCAGGGGTTGGTGAAGCACTCGCCAAAAAGATCACAGAACTAGTACAAACAGGAAAGCTTGAATATCTTGAGCGGCTGAAAAAAGAAGTGCCAACAGGTCTCATTGATTTATTAGGAATTCCTGGTCTTGGGCCAAAAAAGGTTGCTGCACTATACAAAAACCTTGGTATCACCAATACCCAAGAGCTACGAGAAGCAGCGAACAAAGGAGACCTACGAATGCTTGAGGGATTTGGTGAGATTACTGAACGAAACATTCTGCGCGGGATTCAACTCCGCGAAAAAACAAGCGGTAGGGTTCTGCTCAATGTCGCATACGAGGATGGAACTAGATATCTTACATATCTAAAAAGATGTAAACAGATTGAGAGGATCAACATCGCTGGAAGCCTCCGTCGGATGAAAGAAACAATTGGTGATCTAGATATTCTTATATCGTCAAAAAACCCTGAAACAGTTATGGAGCATTTCGTGCATTATCCTGAGGTTGCACAGGTCCTAGCGAAAGGAACAACCAAATCAAGCGTGCTGTTGAACGATAATCTCCAGGTCGACCTTCGTGTCGTAGAGGAGAAAAGCTATGGTGCCGCGCTCCAATATTTTACCGGTTCAAAGGATCACAATGTAACTCTGCGCGGCTTTGCAATCAGAAAAGGATACAAACTCAATGAGTATGGTTTATTTGACAAAAACACAGAAAAATATATTGCAGGAAAACCCGAGGAAGAAATCTATAAAAAAGTTGGTTTCCCGTACATCGAACCGGAGCTACGGGAAAACCGTGGTGAATTCGAAGTAGCAAAAAAGAAAAAATTGCCGAATCTTGTTGGGTACAATGAGATCAATGGTGATTTCCATGTACATTCGTTCTGGAGCGATGGGAGTGACTCTATTGAAACCATCGCGACTGCTGCACAACGGCGTGGATACATGTTCATCGGTGTTACCGATCATTCACAATCCCTGAAGATCGCGAACGGACTAACCGAAGACAGAATACAGAAAAAACTTCAAGAGATTAAAACACTCAACAAGAAATTCTCAAAACTACGAATTCTCTGCGGTACGGAATGCGACATTAAGACAGATGGAACACTTGATTATAGCAACAAGATTCTAAAACAATTTGATTTTGTATACATCGGGATTCACACTGCGTTTAAAATGGATAAAGAAACAATGACCAAGCGGATCCTCAAAGGTATGGAAAACGAACAAGTAGATTTCGTGGCACACCCTACCGGTCGACTTATTGGTAAACGTGAACCATACGAAGTCGATCTCGAACAAATCTTTAATACAGCAAAAGAAACCGATACCCGGCTTGAAATTAATTCATTCCCAGATCGACTGGACCTTGATGACGCACATATAAAACTTGCGAAAGAACAAGGGGTTAAATTCGTCCTGGGAACCGATTCACATAGCATCAATCATTTAGATTTCATGAGATTTGGGATTGCAACCGCACGACGAGGATGGCTTGAGAAAAAAGATATCCTCAATACCTACTCCTTAAAAAAAATTGAAAAAATACTGGGCGCGTGAGGATATGAATAAGAACGAAGCAAAAAAACAAATCAAAAAACTTTGCGATGAAATCAATCATCATAATTATAAGTACTATGTCGAAAACAACCCGGTAATCTCTGATTACGAATACGACATGCTTCTCAAAAAACTCGAGACATTAGAAGCTGAGTTTCCTGACCTCATCACACCAGATTCCCCGACACAACGGATTGGAGGAGAACCACTTAAAGGATTCAAATCCGTTGAACATAAAATCGCGATGCTTTCGTTAGATAATGCATATTCATACAATGAACTCAGAGATTTTGATGAACGTGTTAAAAAAAATGTATCTGATGTTGAGTATGTATGTGAACCAAAAATTGATGGAATCAGTATCTCTCTTATCTATGAAAATGGATTGTTTGTGAGAGGTGCGACACGAGGTGATGGGATAAAAGGCGATGACGTCACAGCGAACCTGAGGACAATCCATAGCATCCCTCTTCGATTACAAGGATCTGAACTTCAAAATGCTGAGGTACGCGGTGAGGTTTACTTTCCGATTACTGCGTTTAAAAAATTCAATAAGGAACAAGAGAAAAAAGGAGAGCAAGTATTTGCAAATCCACGGAATGCAGCAGCTGGATCACTCCGACAACTTGATCCCCGTATTGTTGGAACACGACCATTGGATACCTTTCTTTATTATATCACTTATTCTGAAAGCGATCTCCAAACCCAAGAACAATCCTTAGAAATATTACGCAAGGCAGGATTTCGTGTTAACCCCTTAATCAAAAAGGTACACAACATTGAAGAAGCCACCAAATTCTGTGCAGATCTTGAAGCGAAACGAGAAAGCTTGGATTATGAGATCGATGGGGTTGTTCTGAAGGTGAATTCGTTTTCCCAACAGAAAGAATTAGGCTCGACAATTAAACACCCACGATGGGCAATTGCTTTTAAGTTTACAGCGAAACAAGCGACCACACGACTAAATGATATCGTGGTACAGGTAGGAAGAACTGGAACACTTACCCCAGTTGCAATCCTCGAACCGGTCCAGGTTGGCGGAGTAACGGTATCTCGAGCAACATTGCATAATTTTGATGAATTAAAACGCAAAGACATCCGCATCGGCGACATGGTTCTAGTGGAGCGTAGCGGTGATGTGATTCCCCAAGTTGTCAAAAGTATTATTGAAAAAAGAAAAGGTGATGAGAAAGCACGAGCAATTCCGAAGAAATGTCCTGTGTGCAGATCAGATGTTATAAGAACGTCAGATGAGGTTGCGGTCCGCTGTCCTAATAAAGAATGTCCAGCACGGTTGAAATGGCGAATCGAATATTTCGCATCAAGAGATGCAATGGATATCGATCACCTGGGTGGACAAACCATCGATAAACTCATTGAAAAAGGCTTTGTAGATACCATTGCCGATTTATACGGGCTTACGAAAGAAGATTTGCTTACTCTGGAAGGATTTAAGGATAAATCAGTAGAGAATCTCCTTGAGTCCATTGAAAAAAGTAAACACCAGGGTCTGGCACGATTGATTTACGGTCTGGGAATCCGTCATGTTGGGAAGTTTGCAGCACAACTGCTTGCATCACAGTATCATTCCATCGATGAACTCGCAAAAAAAACGGCAGAGGAATTAACACAGATACACGGTCTTGGTGAAAAAACCGCAGAGGCGATCGCTACATTCTTTGCAACCGAGGAAAATATTGAGCTGATCAACAAATTGAAAGATATTGGGATTCGTACAAAAGAAGTAAAAAAAGAAGGACATTTAGTGGGCAAAAAGTTTGTTTTCACAGGAGGACTTGTATCCTTGTCCCGGCCTGATGCATCAGATCTCGTTATGAAAAACGGGGGCATGGTTTCCTCTGCTATTGGAAAAGATATTGATTATGTGGTTGTAGGAACAGAGCCTGGTTCAAAATATGAAAAAGCAAAGAAATTAGGATTGGTGCTTATCGATGAAAACGAATTCAAAAAATTGGTTGGAGTAACGTAATTATGGTTGAATGTAAGGTCCAAAAAAATAGAATAGTATGTAACTGTAGTTATTCATGTAGCAGAAAGGGACACTGTTGTGAATGTCTGAGCTATCACAAGAGTAGAGATGAGCTCCCCGCGTGTTTCTTTTCGGATATGGTTGAACGTACCTACGACCGTAGTACAGAGAATTTTATTCTAACCCATCAGGGAGAAAAGAGGTAGTTGTAGTAAGTATTTTTTAAAACGAAATCATCGTCTGTTTTTTTATCTTTTTATCTTGTGACAAGAAGAAAAAGGAAGATAAAAAATTTCAATTTATAAGATATGAGAAAATTATTAAATAACGTAAGGCTTATATCCAATAATACTATAACGGTGAGCGAGGAAGGTAAAATTCATGGCCATTGGCTTTGTCCTAATAAGTGCTGCTCCCGCACATGAACATGAAGTGTATAATAAGCTCTCAAAGGTACCACAGATCATTGAACTCCACCCCTTATTTGGAGAATATGATCTCATTGCAAAAATTGAAGCAGATGACTTCGAAAGTCTTGGTGATATTGTGGTAAATAAAATAAGAACTATAGAAGGAGTAATAGACACAAAAACGTTAACCGGAACGAAATTTTAAGGAGTGAAGAAAAATGGAAGGATTAGTACAATATTTTCTAAGCATGATGACGCTGGTGTTTGCAATAGCAAGTATAATCGCAGGAATCTTTACCGCTTATTTTGGGTCAGGAAAAAGCAGAGCTGTTGGAGCAATCTTAGTCATTATAGGGTTAATTGTTGGAGTGGTATTCCTTTGGGGTGCGAATCTTTTAAGTTTTATGGGAACACCTAGTGATATTCTGAACTTTTCAGGAACGGTTGTAAACGGAATTATTGCGGTCATTGGTGCTGTTGTTGGAGCACTGATTGCTCTTGGTATCTTCCTGCTTGCAATCATGAAAGCGTAATTATAACATTTCTAAAAAATATCGATGAATCCTGAGATCATCCGCAAGCTCAGGATGAAATGACAACGCTAGGTAGTTAGACTGCCTAGTCATAACTATTTCTTTTCCAACTGTTGCAATTACTTTACAGGTTCCCCATACTTTCGTAATGATTGGTGCACGTATAAACACAGCATTATAAGGTGTTGTAAAACTCTTAATCGCTATCGATTTTTCAAAAGACTCTTTTTGTCTACCGAATGCATTTCGTTCGACCTGCATATCCATCGCTTGCAAGAGTCGTAGATCAGTTTTGGTATCAATGAGTTCTTTTGCAAGAAGGACACAGCCTGCACATGTTCCCATAATAGCAATATTATTCTGATTTATACGTTCACTGATCACATCATGCATCCCTGAATTGACTAAAATCCGAGAAATCGTCGTACTCTCACCACCAGGGATAATCAATGCATCACAGACATCAATATCCTGTGGTTGTCGTACTAAAATAGCCTTACCCTTTTGTTTTTCTACTTGAAAAACACGGTTCATAGATGCCAAGTGTTCAGAAACCGCTCCTTGAAGAGATAATACACCAATCGTGACTATTGCTACCAACCTCGTTCCTGGAGAAGTTGTTCTTTGGGAATCGTACTAATCTCAATCCCAAGCATTGCATCACCAAGATTCTTACTGACTTCGGCAATCTTTCCTGGTTCATCAAAATGGGCAACAGCTTCTACGATTGCTTTTGCTCGTTTCTCAGGATTTTTTGATTTAAAAATACCTGATCCGACAAATACTCCATCGCTTCCTAACTGCATCATAATTGCTGCATCTGCTGGGGTGGCTATCCCTCCGGCTGCAAAATTCACAACCGGGAGTCGTTGTAGTTCTTTGGTTTCCTTTAAAATCTCATACATCTCTTTTTTAATAGTAACATAATTAGAAGAATCAAACACAACCGTCTTTTCGTCAACTTCCTGGTTTGTTAAGGTTTTAAACGAGGTCACATAATTTTGACAATACTCTTCTGCTAGTTTTCGTAACTGTATTGTTTGCATAGTTTTTATTGCTCGAATCATGCTGGTCACCATGCGTTGATGTCGAATTGCTTCAATGATGTTGCCGGTGCCTGCTTCTCCTTTCGTTCGAATCATTGCTGCACCTTCCCAGATACGACGGGTTGCTTCACCTAAGTTTCGACAGCCACAGACAAACGGAATGGTAAAAACTCGTTTATCAATATGGTAGAAAGGATCTGCAGGGGTTAAGACTTCTGATTCATCGATCATATCTACACCAAGTGCTTCTAATGCTTGTGCTTCTACGAAATGCCCAATCCTTGCTTTTGCCATCACCGGAATACTGACTAGATCGATGATCTGTTTTATAATGGTAGGATCTGCCATACGTGCGACACCACCATGGGCCCGAATATCCGCAGGGACTCTTTCAAGAGCCATCACAGCTACTGCACCGCTTTTCTCCGCTATTTTTGCTTGTTCAGCAGTGGTGACATCCATGATAACGCCACCTTTCTGCATCTTGGAAAATCCTTTTTTTATCAGGTCGGTTCCGTGACGCATTCGCGATAAATCAAATTCCTTCATAGGTCCTACCCTACTAATGTCTTAAGGTCAAAGGGGGATATCAAATACCCTTTATTAAGAAGTGTGGTGGTACATAAAGATATTGTTATACTTCATAATTTGGTAGAAAAAATTTTGAGAGAAAAAAAATGGTAAAAAAAGATGGTTATTCCATTGTTTTTTTAACGATTTTTTTATATTCGCCGTTAGGGACTTTGTTATGATGGTAATCATCGTATGCACTAAGATCGAAATATCCATGGCCGCTATTGGTAAATACAATAATTTTCTTTTCGTTTTTCTTCTTGGAGATTAGTGCAAAATCAATTGCTGCACGTATCGCATGTGCTGACTCTGGTGCGACAATGAATCCTTCAGTTCGTGCAAACAACATTGCTGCCTCAAAGATCTCTTGTTGCGT
Organism: uncultured archaeon; assembly: GCA_902384685.1. Taxonomy (GTDB): domain Archaea; phylum Thermoplasmatota; class E2; order DHVEG-1; family DHVEG-1; genus SM1-50. The sequence continues at coordinate 24,769 of CABMCU010000064.1, forward strand.
GTACGCCAATGCATCCATGTATCCGTCTTTTGTAAGTTTTGAGAGGAGCGGTGAGTCACCATGATATCGTAATCCTCCTGCGTGTATGGCAGAGGGGACAAAATCATGACCAAGGGTGTACATTTTTAAAAGGGGTGTAAGACCAACGGCATCTCCGTAATCGTATCGATATTCACCTTCAGTAAGGGTGGGACAGGCAAGTGGCTCTATGGAAACGACTTTCAGATCTGGTTTTTTTCCTATGATTTTATCTCGTACGAACGGGAAACTCGTTCCAGAAAAATTGCTTCCACCGCCGACACATCCACAAATGATATCTGGATATTTGTCCATAAGTTCGAATTGTTTTTTCAATTCCAACCCAATCACAGTTTGATGTAATACAACGTGATTGAGTACAGATCCAAGTGCATAATGAGTGTTATCATGGATGGCTGCATCCTCCACCGCTTCACTGATGGAGATACCAAGACTTCCTGAGGTTTGAGGGTCTTTTTTAAGTGTTTCTCTACCAGCGTTGGTCAGCGTAGTTGGACTAGGGAAGACTTCAGCGCCCCATGTTTCCATGAGGATTCGTCGGTATGGTTTTTGTTCGTAGCTACATTTGACCATATAGACGCGACATTGGAGTTCAAAGAGTTGGGTGCTGAACGCAAGGGCTGAACCCCATTGTCCGGCTCCGGTTTCAGTGACTATTCGTTCGATACCTTCTTTTTTGTTGTAGTATGCTTGTGGAACCGCAGAGTTAGGTTTATGGCTTCCTGCTGGGCTGACACCTTCCCATTTGTAATAGATTTCTGCAGGTGTTTTGAGTGCTTTTTCGAGTCGCCTTGCACGGTAGAGTGGAGAGGGTCGCCAGATGCGATATATTTCTCTAACCTCCGATGGAATGGAAATATATCGGTCTCTGCTAACTTCCTGTTTGATTAGTTCCATCGGGAATATTGCTTTAAGATCGTCTGGGCTGATGGGTTGTCTAGTTTGTGGGTGGAGTGGTGGGTCCATAGATGTTTTGAGATCTGCTTGTATATTGTACCATTTTTTTGGTATATCATTTTCATCCAGGAGAAATTTAGTTCGTTTCATGGTTAATGTTATTTAATTGATAGGTATATAAATTTTTCTAAAACTGTACTTTAATGTACATTTTTATACATCATAGGATGAAAAAAAATAAAACAAACATTATTTATATCACGTCAACGTACATTTTTATACTATGTGGAAGCAAATCGAACACTACTTCAACGTTTATCCTCAACGAAAAAAAATCGCACAAAAAATGCTCGAATACGGGATTAAAATACAAAAAAATAATTTCTACTGCGGTTCTATTGAACTTTCTGATTCAAAAATCGCACGAGCATTCAATGTTGATCGTCGTGCAGTCACCGCAACAAGGGACGTTATAATAAAAGAACCAGAACTTTTCAGGATTTTTTCTAATCTTATGCCAACATGTCATCTCAAAGAAGTAGCTCCGCATATGAAATGGGGTGTCATCGAAATCATTCCCGCAGACCCGAGCATGCCAGGAATACTTGCCGATGTTGCTACCATAATCGCAACAAACAATATTAGTATCAGACAAGCTATTGTCGATGACTTTGAATTCACGGAAGAACCCCGGCTATACATCATTACCGAAAAACAAATCCCAGGTACGTTACTTTCAATAATCCGAAATGCAAAAGGTGTGAAAGCCGTACTCATTTACTAAGAAAACTCCCAATTTTTATAAAAGTGAAAAAGTAATTTTTATAAAAAGAAAAAAATGTATTTCTTTACGCGATTGTAATCTCCTTACAAAGATAAACATCTTGAATTGCTTGTAGTAATTTAACACCATCCTCAAAGGATTTCTGGAACGCTTTTCTCCCAGAAATTAGACCAGTACCACCCGCACGTTTGTTGATAACTGCTGTGCGTACTGCTTGTCCAAAATCATCCTTTCCAGAAGCTCCTCCAGAGTTAATCAGTCCAACACGTCCCATGTAACAATGGGCGACCTGATACCGGGTTAAATCAATTGGATGATCTGAAGAAAGCTCAGTATATGCC
>CABMCU010000065.1 GCA_902384685.1 uncultured archaeon
AAGTCGACTTCGTTTTCCTTTATTTTATTATGTTTTTTCCAGTTATATATCCTCATGATTGTCATCCCATCCATGGCTGGATGGAATGTAATTTTAGGTTAAATGATTTTTGAGACAATGCCGTATTTGTTTTGATATGCTTAAAATATCAAAAAAATATTAGGACTCAATCATCTTTTTTTTTAAATATGGTAATCCTGACCGCTTGCTCATTTCTACCTCGAATCCAACGGGAAAGGGAGTAGGAGTACCACTTTTTGGTTTCCTTTTGCTAAAAAAATAGATGAGTTGTATTTTTCCGTTTACTAGTCGTACCAGTTTTGAATACAAAGTGTAGTCTCCATATTTATATTCATTCATTATTTCAGAGGGAACGATAGCTATGGAACTTTCTTTGAAATATCTTTTCACGGATGACATGAGAAGATACATAAGGAGTAAGACATTTATAATAAACAATGGAAAAGGAATGATTTTTTCCCCAGTCGTAATAATGTACCAAATTGATTGGAATGCAAACCATACTAAAAACACTGATGCGTAGATTCGTGCCCAATTTTTTCTTTTAATAAAACCATAGGGAATTATAATTAGAGACAGAGTCGTTAGTAAAGCATTAATCCACTTGATAATTGAAACGATAGAAAATGAAAGAAATGTAGTGAGATAGCCCTCAACGAATATCAGATTATAGGTTAGATAGGATAAGTAAATGACATCAAGAATAACGATGAATGCGATAAATAATATGATTCCAATTGGAATCCCCTTCCTCTCTATCATTAATAAAAATAAATATGGGAGGTAGATTTATATTTTTCCACACTCAATTAAATTACAGCAACGGTTTAAAATAACCCTTGTTCTGTAAACAATTTCCTGAAAAATTCATGAAATTAATTTTTATAGTCGTTCAGTTAAATGATTCTTAGCGATGCGTTATTTCATTTTTTCTTCTTGTCGCTGTAAAATCTTTTTAATATTCTCAGAGCGTGCAATGTAATCCATTTGCTTGGTTTTTCTTTCTGTTCTATGTTGACTTGATACCGACCGTTAAACGTGTTCTCCAGCATCCATCTTCCCTCGTTATCCTGTTTTGAAATCACAACATCAATAGCCTCTTGCATCCGTTCATCCTTGTAGCCAAGTTTGGTTAAAATCCCAAGAATCTCCAACACATCTGTTTGATACATCAGAGGAAAACCAAATTTCAGCCATCCGGGCTTTGGCACACGGTTTAGATTATGGCTGCTTTTAAATACATGATGGACTAGCAGGTATTCAACACCTTTTTCAATTGTCTGTTTCACGGCATCAGATTGTTTTTTTTCTGGGATTTCAGCTACTGCTTTTAATGTTTTTACTGCGCCCATATGACAGGTATGTTTGCCTAGGCATCCTGTTTTTAATCGATCATATGGCCAGCCTCGCGGCACTTCGATTATTCCATCATCAAACCGTTGATAGGTTGTGATCCATTTGATGCCCTGTTGCAGTCGAGGATCTCCCAGATATCCAAGTCGAATTAAACTCCAGACTAGATTTCCTGTTAAACAGGGAACGACTTCACTATGACGTCCTCCGCCGGTTCTCGCACTCGAAGAATACGCAAAACCACCGCTTTCTAAATCTTGTGAAGAAGCAAGGATGAATTCACATGCTTTTTGTATATTGTCATTGTTCTCATCAGCTCCATGCTCAGCAAGGATCATTAATTGCCAGACGGTTCCCTTGTATTTTGCGGAATAAAAACGTTCAGGTGTTTCCCAATATCCTTCTTTCTTCTGTTTTGCTAAAATCGCGGGGACGACACCTGTTTTCATGATATCCTGTTTTGCTTCTGTTACTTCTGGGTCCGTCCATGGTTTTTCTAAAAGATCATGCAAAGTAAAATATCGTATCGAAGGATTGTTTTTTTCCAAGAGCCATTCGGTGGGGTCAGCGGAAAGATAAGATTTCCAAGATTCCATTTGAAAGCACCCTTGTAAAGTTTTTTTAGAGTTTCATTTTTTTAAATGCATATGTTCCGATAAGAACCATAACCAACGCGAAGAGACAAACCAAAGTAAAATCAAACAAGAGATTAAATCGGGAGATTCCCATCATGACACCTCGGATTCCATCTACTGCATATGTCACGGGGTTAGCTAAAATGAGGGGAGCTAACCATCCGGGGAGATTAGTTATCGGGAACAGGGCGCCAGAGAGAAAGAATAACGGGAAGATAAGAAAACTGATGATGAGCTGAAACCCTTCTGGACTTTCCATTTGAGAACCAAGGATGAGACCAATGCTGACTAACCCAACTGTTGTGACAAGTAGAAACGCAAGTGAAACGAGCACTGAAAAAGGAGTAAGCTTTAGACCAGGCATTATTCCACCGATCATAAAAATAATTCCGATTACAAATAAGATTAACACCTGAAGTAAGGTATCGGTAGATCCTCCGAGTATTTTTCCAATGAAAATAGAGGTTCGTCTCATCGGTGCGACTAACACTTCTTTCATGAAATCTATCTTTTTATCCCAGACGATATAGACCCCGAAGAACACTGATGAAAACAACGCGGTTTGAATAAGTATTCCAGGGTAAATAAACGTTTGATAATTGATTCCGCTAAACGATACAGCTGATCCAAGGCCTCCTCCGATGATCAGTAACCACAGCAGTGGATTGATGATCGAGGAAATAACCCTGGAACGCTCTCGGAGGAATACCTTGGTTTCTCGATACCATAATGCGTAAATCCCTTTTATTTCGCTCATTTTTTCTCACTCGCATTCATTGCTTTTTCAGCCCAACTCCCTTCCGGGGTGTCTTCTCGAATAGCCCTTCCGGTATAATGTAAAAACACATCATCAAGGGTAGGTGACCGGATTTCTACAGAATCTATTGTTCCAACGGTTTGTAATATTTCTTGGAGATGGATATTTGCATTCTCCAATGTTAAACACACTTCACCATCGCAGGGGTTGATTTCTTTTACATACGGTAATTTCTTTAATGCATCAAGGTCTAATGTTTGTGCTTTTAAGCGAATAATATCTCCGCCTAAGTCGTTTTTTAATTGTTTCGGGGAGCCGAGCACAACGATTTTTCCTTTATCAATTATCGCAAGTCGGTCACAGAGTTTATCTGCCTCATCCATGTAATGGGTTGTGATGATTATGGTCATGTTTTTTTCTTTGGCAAGATTTTCGATGTATTTCCAAATATGGTCTCGTGATTGCGGATCCAGTCCGAGTGTTGGTTCATCTAAAAAGAGAATCTTTGGATGATGCATTAGTCCTCGTGCGAGTTCTAATCTGCGCCGCATCCCTCCAGAGTATTTTTTCACTCGATCATTTTTTCGGTCAGTAAGGTCGACAAGTTTGAGAACCTCCTTGATTCGATCCTCTCGTAACTCATCAGGCATGTCGTACAGCCAACCATGTAATTTCAAATTCTCATATCCGGTTAAGATCTCATCTGAGCTTGGATCCTGAAATACAATACCAATAGATTTCCGTACTTTATCAGGTTGTTTGACAATATCAAAACCATTGATCGTTGCTGTCCCGGATGTTGGTGGTTTGAGTGTTACCAGCATGAGAAGCGTCGTTGTTTTTCCTGCGCCATTTGGGCCAAGTAATCCGAAGATTTCACCTTCTTTTATTTCAAGGTTGAGGTTATCGACCGCTGTCATTTTTTCGAATTTTTTTGTCAAATTTTTTATTTCTATGATATTCATGAAATGCACCATCACTTGGTTGTTTCACTATTTTTTATCTGGTTGATAAACTCCGTGACTTTATCCGAGTCATTCGAGATTGATGAACTGCTATTTAAAATAATATGAGTCTAAGGTACAGAAAGAAGTCATGAATGTGTTCGCCGGTAAAAAAATTGATAGAACTTAAAGGGATTCACTTATCAACAGGTAAGAAAAAATTAGCATTAAATTACGCTGGTATGGAAATTTTTAATAACCGACTGTCATTGTAAGATTCCTATTTATGGTGGAGGTTTAATGATGAATATACCAGTGAAAAATAATATGACTTGGGTTGGAAAAATCGATTGGGAGTTGCGGAAGTTTCATGGCAATGAGCTTTCCACTCATCGTGGCTCGACGTATAACTCGTATTTAATTAAAGAAGAGAAAACTGCGTTGATTGACACGGTCTGGACACCGTTTGCAAAGGAATTTGTGAAAAACCTTTCTACAGAAATTGACCTGAAAAAAATCGATTATGTGATCGCGAATCACGGGGAAAGCGATCATAGCGGTTCGCTCCCTGAATTGATGAGACTGATACCAAAAACACCGGTTTACTGTACCGCGAATGGTGTGAAATCGTTGAAAGGTCATTATCATGAGGATTGGGATTTCAAGGTTGTGAAAACCGGTGATCGACTGAGCCTTGGGAAAAAGGAACTGATCTTTATCGAAGCACCCATGTTGCATTGGCCTGACTCAATGTTTTGTTATCTTACGGGTGATAACATCCTGTTTAGTAATGATGCATTCGGGCAGCATCTCGCATCAGAGTACATGTTCAATGATCTGGTAGATCAGTCAGAGCTTTTCTATGAGACTCTGAAGTATTACGCTAATATCCTTACCCCATTTAGCGGTCTGGTGGAGAAGAAAATCACAGAAGTTCTCGGATTCAATCTTCCGGTTGACATGATTTGCCCAAGCCATGGTGTCATCTGGAGAGATAATCCAAAACACATCATCGAGACTTATCTGAAATGGGCGAACAAATACAAGGAAAATCAGATCACCATTCTTTATGACACTATGTGGGGCGGAACTCGAGTGATGGCTGAACAGATTGGAAAAGGCATCGCTTCCGCTGATAAATCTGTGACTGTCAAACTCTACAACATTGGGCATAGTGACAAAAACGATGTCATCACCGAGATCTTCAAATCTAAGGGAATTGTCTTTGGGTCTTCAACGATTAATAAGGGGATTCTCACTGCGGCTGCATCGATGCTTGAAGAGCTCCGTGGTTTAGGTTTTAAGGATAAGAAAGCTGCAGCGTTTGGTTGTTATGGCTGGAGTGGTGAATCAGTACAGGTAATAAATGAACATTTGAAAAAAGCAGGGTTCATGGTGGTCGATGAAGGGCTTAAAGTACTTTGGAATCCTGACGGTGCTAGTAGGAAAACCTGTTTTGAGCACGGACAGAACCTGGCAAAGAAATTCTAAGGTGTAATCTTTTCTTTTTTTCTTTCTTACAAGAGATATGTTGAATTGTTATATTATTTCTCTAGGATGAACTAAAATAAATATGGATGTTACGAGTAGAGAATTATTGATATATAGGTTCGTATTTATATTTAATTATAATATTATAAATAGACGGGAAAAATTCAAAAAGATATTGAGATGAGGCAGAAACAGATACCAAATGCACAGAATGTCAAGAAGAAATTCAAGAAGAGCGTAATGGCAGAAGTTGCATTATTACTGGTAATTTTTCTCATCTTTTCGACTATTTTTATTTATTATGAATACTTCGCAGACAAAGCAATAGCCCAAGAAACGAAAGAAGAATCTACTAGCATCGATGATCGGATCAGCCCCTTAGAAAACCAAGGTGTTGTCCTGGAGGTCCTACGAATCAGGTATCGAGGATTACTCGATAAACTCATGAAGCCGGGTAATTCTTGGACGGATACACCGACGTTTTATTTCATAACTAACATGGATGGATTGGAGTATGTTAGTAAAGATGTGACTCAACATGGCAGGACGACTGAAGTATTGTTTCATACCTGGGATACTATAGGTCAGGAAAATAAAATCATGAAAGACGTGGAAGAAGAACAAGAGACTTCAACGGTCACCCTTACCATTGTTGAGCAAGTAAAATCTGGGTTATTCGGACGAAAAACCAGTGATGTAGAGCGAGACTCAGTGTCGGTGACGTATGATTATCGTACTGGTCGATGGTCAGGTGATGATACTTTCAAGGATTACGATGGCTATGGACATTATTTAGGAGTTACTTTTGAAATCTGGTTTAACCTCTATCAAATCGATTACGACAATGATTTTATCCCGTATTGGACAGAGGTCAATATCCTTGGTACGGATCCAACGGTCGACGACTCAAAGCTTGATCCCGATGGCGATGGCATCCCAACCTCGTGGGAGTAGAAATGGGGATATGACCCATTCACTTGGGATGATCACAAAAACCTTGATCCAGATCTAGATGGGTTAAGTAATATCGAGGAATATCAGACGGCGAAGTGGTTCGCCGATCCATTCATCCAGGATATCTATATTGAAGTCGATGTCATGGGAAGAGGCGGATTGGCTGATCCACCGCATTATCTTTTTGAAGAAAGTAAGCAAGGAGTTATCGAGCGTTTCGCTGAGCATAATATCAGGGTCTATGTGGATGATGGGTGGCCAAATAGCCCGATACATGGTGGTGGAGAGCTTGTGCCACACATCGATAAGGTATCCTATGATTCTGGGATGATGTTGCAGTTTTATAAGAATTATTTCCCGGATGAGCGAAAAGGGATCTTTAGGTATATGGTGATCGGACATGGTGGGGGGTTTTCATCTGCAGCAAAAAACAATATCGCTGATGTAATTGAAATTTCGTATGTGTCAGGAAAATTACAGCTCGTTGAACAGGTAAAGTCCTTTTTTATTTTGGGTCGCATTCCTACACAACGAGGCGCCCGTGTTTCATTAGGGTCGCTCATCTTGCATGAGGTGACACATAGTTGTAGTATTAGTAAAGAAACTTGTAATTTTGGAGGAATTGATAACGTCTCCTATGCTAACCCTATACTTCCTAAAAAATCGTATGTTGAAACATGGGGGCAGTATCGAAGTGTGATGAACTATCTGTATACACATAATCCGAATGTATTCGATTTATCTCATGGTGTCAATGGTCCTCCATATGATCAAAATGATTGGGGCTATGTGTTTGTTGGTGATTTTCAGTATAATAGAGAGGAGATACCAGAACCCTATGCTGATTCATCCACCAAAGAGAGATCAGGAGAAGAGGATTGGTGGGTTTCTGGTTATGCCTATGATGCGAACCTAACAGAAACGTTTGTGCACTCTATCGGTGAGTGGTCACCGATTGATCCTATTCCGGTAAATTGGTCGGTGTATAAATTGATAGATCGGGAGCATCATCCAAATACTCGGATGATAAAAGTTTTTGCCCAGCCAAAAATGACATCCTCCCAAAATAAATCCATCTAAAGATGGGGGTATCCGATAAGGTACATTTTATGATAGTGTAACATGAAGGAACGCAAACCATTCTGCTTAAAACATATCGACCCACGAAATGG
>CABMCU010000066.1 GCA_902384685.1 uncultured archaeon
ACAACAGAAAATATTGTAAAACCCATTCTTGAAAAAGAATCAGGAATGAAAGCTGGGTCTGATTTTTTTCTTGCCTTCTCATATGAAAGGGTCATGGTTGGTCGTCTTCTTCATAATATTACTAGGCTTCCTAGAATTGTTGGAGGCATTGATAAAGAAAGTACAGAAAAGGCAATAGAACTCTACAAACAAATAGTCCAGGCACCTTTATATCCAACAGATTGTCTTACTGCAGAGGTATCAAAAGTCGTTGAAAACACTTACCGTGATGTTAATATTGCTTTTGCAAACGAGGTAGCCTTGATGTGCGAAAGCTTAGGAATCGATGTTTACAAAGTAAGAGACCTTGTAAATACCTTACCAAATGATCCATCAAATCCTGCCGCAAACCCTGTTAGAAATATGCATTTTCCTGGAGCAGGTGTTGGAGGTCACTGTCTCCCTAAAGACCCATGGCTTTTCAAATATGGTGTTGATACATATGGGAAATTTAAAGTAAAACCCAATGTAATTATCGAAAGTAGACGTATTAATATGCACATGCCAGAACACACAGTAAATCTCCTAGAAAATGGACTAAAACAAGCTGGAAAAGATTTGAAAGGAGCAAAAATCGCAATTTTAGGTGTCGCATTTTTAGAAAACTCTGATGATACGAGAAATACACCATCCAAGCCATTTTATGAAATTGTAAAGAAAAAAGGAGCAAATCCAGTTCTTCATGACCCATATGTAAAAGATTTTGATTATCCATTTACATCTAATTTTAATGATGCAATAAAAGATTCAGATGCGATAGTTATACTTGCAAAACATAAGGATTATCTGAATTTGGATTTAACTGAGATTAAAAAGAAAATGAAAAAACCTGTCCTAATCGATGGAAGAAATGCATATAATAAAGAAGAATGTGAGAAGGTAGGTTTTATTTATCGGGGAATTGGTAAGCCTTATTAACAACATCAATTATTTTTTTTAATTCCTCGTTTGTAAGTCCTGGATGAACTGGTAATGATACAACTTCATCTCCTAGTTTTTCTGAGATTTTCAAATCCTTATGTGCATATTTCTTCAGATGTTTATATGTGTGTAATGGTTGTGGATAGTAAATCCCAAAGCCAATCTCATTTTTCTTTAAATTTTGTGTAATTACATCACGGTTGTTACTTTTTATGGTATATTGATGATATGCATGTCTTGCTTTCGGAATAACATAGGGAGTTTCCACTTTGAACAGATGTCTATCGTAATAATCGGCATTGTTTTGCCGCATTTGAACATTTTTTGGTAATTTTTTTAACTGTTCAAGACCTATCGCTGCCCCGATGTCGGTCATACGATAGTTATATCCTAAACGTCCATGTTCATAGCCCCATTTTGTCTTCTCACGACCATGATTCCTGAGAGAAATCATCAGTTCAGCAACTTCGTCGTTATCTGTTGTGATCATCCCACCCTCTCCGGTGGTCATATTCTTCGTCGGATAAAATGAAAAGCATTCAATATCGCCGAAAGAACCAACCATTTTCCCATCATAGGATGCTCCATGTGCTTGGCATGCGTCCCCAATCACATGGATGTCATGTTTCTCTGCAAGTTCTTGAATCGGGTCCATATCAGCGGCTTGTCCATAGAGATGAACAGGCATAATCGCTTTCGTTTTCTTCGTAATTAGCTTCTCTATTTTTTGAGGATCAATGTTGAATGTTTTATAATCAACATCACAAAAAACAGGAACAGCGTCACAGAATAACACAACATTTGCTGTCGCGATAAACGAAAAAGCGGGAAGAATGACTTCATCCCCATGGGCTAATCCCAAAGCGAGTAAACCGAGATGCAAAGCGGTAGTACCTGAGGTTGTTGCAACTGCATGTTTCGTACCAACATATTCAGCAAATTTTTTCTCAAATTCCTCTGTCCTTGGGCCGCTTGCAAGCATACCGGAATCGAGAACGTGCATGACTGCGGTTTTTTCTTCTTCTCCAATCAATGGTTTGGCTATAGGTATCATTCTTCACACTCCTTGTAGATTGTATCTTCAATGTTGATTTCTTTTCCGCATTGTGTACAGCGGAATAGCACCATGTTCTTTTTCGTACCCTTCTTTTCGAGTTTCATGCCACATTCGCAGACGAAACCGTGTATCCGAGCAGGGTTTCCAAAAACAAGAGCGTGATCGGGAACGTCTTTTGTCACCACAGAACCGGCGCCAACCATCGCAGAGACTCCAATGGTAATACCTGCGACAATCGTTGAGTTCGCTCCAATTGATGCCCCGTCTTTTACTTTTGTTTTAGCTAAACGCTCATCAGTCCAGATAATAGCACGGGGATATAGATCATTGGTGAAACAAACATGAGGGCCGATAAAAACATCATTACCAACTGTTAAACCATGGTATAAAGATGCGAAATTTTGGATTTTACAGTTATCCCCAATGACCACGTTCGTATCGATATAGACGTCTTTTCCGATGTTCCCATTTTTCCCGATTTTGGCTCCATTTCGAACATGAGCGAAATGCCAGATCCGAGTCCCTTCACCAAGTTGCACGCCTTCTTCGACAATTGCTGTCTCATGAATCATAATCTAACCACGTCCCCAGTTTTATAGGATTGAAGAGCACCCTGTGCGATACGAAGTGCCATAAGACCATCATACCCTGATGCCAATGGCTTCTTATGAGCATTTATTGCTTGAATAAAATCCTGTATCTCATTTTTTAGAGGCTCTTTTCGTTCTAAACCAATATGGCTGCTTGTAAACTGCATTGGAACATGATATAAATCCATTTCGTCAACAGCCTTGAAACGAGATGAAGACACGGTAACGGATTGATCTATATAATCCATTTCAACGAACTGCTCTGAGCATGTCAAAAAAATCTTCCGAATTTTAATAGGAGTAAGCCAGTTTACTTCAATTACACCGCAGACGTCATTTTCAAAATTTAAAAGAATCGTTGCATGATCCTCATACTGTATTTTTTTAGTATATACCCCTGCTTTGGCATAGACTGAAAGAACCTCACCAGATAAAAACCGCATCACATCAATATCATGAACACCAAAATCAAGAATCACTCCTACATCTCTAATGCGCCCGGGTAGATTACTCACCCGTTGAGAACTCAAACTAATGACATCACCGAATCTGTTTTTCTGAATCCCTTCTTTCACAAATGCGACAGCAGGGTTATGCCGCTCGATATGACCTGTGGCTAACACCAGGTGTTCAGCTTCAGCTTTTTTAACCATTTCTTGAGCATTTTTAATCGTGTCGGAGATTGGTTTTTCCACAAGCACATGTTTCCCGGAAGAAAGTGCTTTAGTCGAGATATCAAAATGAGTTGAGGTCGGCGTTGCGATGATAACAGCATCGACTTTTGATATAAGATCTTGGTAGGATGTATACGCTTGTGTATGAAATCTCTCAGCAACAATCTTTGCTGTGCTTTTATCAACATCACAAATACCTACAAGTTCGACATCATGCAATTCAGAGCAAACCCGCGCATGGTTTTTACCCATTGAACCTGTTCCAATCACTCCTATTTTTATCATATCGAAACACCCCAAACATATGGTTATTCTTAAATACATCACATATTATGATTGATGTTATCTGACCCGTAATCTTTTAATATTTTGACTATTTTTATGCTCGCATCCCCCGTACCAAAGAGGGCTCTTTGATCGCCTGTTGGATTGAAGTTCTGTATTGCATGTATTATTGTTTCTTTATTTGTTCCAACAAGAATATTCCATCCATCCTCTATCGTTTCAACCCATTCAGTGTTTTCTCTTAAAGTGATACAGGGAACCTTCAATATATAGGATTCTTTTTGTATACCACCAGAGTCGGTCAAAATTTTTTCTGCGTTTTGTTCAAGCCAGATGAAATCAAAATAACTCACTGACTTCATCATATGCACATTCGCCCCAATGCTTCGTTCCAGACCATGTTTTTTAATGAAATGCATCGTGCGAGGATGTACGGGAAAGATAACTTTTTTAGCTGCAGAAGAAAGAACCTCTAAAATTTGGGAGAGACTCTGTATGTTATCCGTATTTGATGGCCGGTGAATCGTTGTTAAAAAATACTCTTTTGGTTGTATCCCAAGTGTTTCAAGAATCTTAGATTTATTTGCTATCTTCATGCTCTGCTTCAAGACATCATACATGACGTCTCCAACCAAAAAAACACCCTGAGAAATCCCCTCTTTTTTTAAATTGGTTACCGCTGTTTGTGTAGGAACAAATAAGATATCCGATGCATGGTCGGTGAGCACTCTGTTAATCTCCTCAGGCATACTTCTATCAAAACTTCGTAATCCTGCTTCGATATGTCCGATTGGAATACGATGTTTGACTGAGGCAAGGGCACCAGCAAGTGTTGAATTGGTATCGCCATACACAAGAACGAAATCAGGTTTTTCATTTAGTAAGACCTTTTCAATTTCTACGAGCATTGTACCGGTCTGCTTCCCATGTGACGCGGAACCAACCTCGAGATTGTAATCAGGTGTAGGGATGCCAAGTTGATCAAAAAACACTTTTGAGAGTTCATAGTCATAATGTTGACCGGTATGGATTAAGATCTCATGATTATTTTTTCGTAACTCTTTTGATACCGGAGCGCATTTAATGAATTGTGGTCGAGCCCCAACAATAGAAACAATTCTCATGCATTCAACCTCTCATAAACGGCTAGGAGTGTTTTCTTTTGCTTTTCCCAGTTATATTCTCGTATTGCTGCGTTTAATCCATTTTTTCCTAGCTCTTCACATTGTTTTGGATTATCTCTTAAGATCATTATTGATTTCTTCACTTCATCTAGATTATATTCGACTGAAACTCCACAGTTCTCTGCTTCTACCAATTTACTACAGTAAAGTCCTTTGGTAACAATTACAGGTCTTCCAGTTAACATCGCCTCAAAGATTTTATTTGGTAATCCAACCTGATTGTTTTTTTCCTCTGGATCAAGCATGCAAAGGATGACATTGCAATCTAACGTTTTCTCAATGACTTGGTTATAGGGAATTGATCCTAAAAAAATAATATTACTATATTTTTTTGATACTTTTTCAACCTCGTCGTATAATCGTGCTTTTTTTCCGGCAATAAGAAATTGAATATTTTCAATTGTACCGAGATACTCTACTATTTTTGGAAACATTCTTGACGAATCTAAGATGCCAAAATATGAAACGGTAAACAATGGATTTTTAGGAGGAGAATACGTAGAAGCAATGACCTCTCCACAATTCATTACAATATCGATAGCATGATGAGTGATTTTAGAAAAAAACGTTTTTAATGGATCATTTACTGTAATGATGTGATCGACGTTTTTTATCAAACGTTTTTCAATTAAAAATGAAATTTTTGCAATGGAAGTTGGCATTGTTTTTTCAATCATGTATCCAAAAATCTCATGGGCATCATACACAAGTTTAATGTTCAAGCGCTTTTTTAGCCATACTCAACTCTGAAGTGTATCCAGATCATGACAGTGCACAACATCAAATCTGCATCCGTTTTTATACAATTTCAATGCTTTTTTAAACGCCTTACGCCACCACAGAGGATTACGAAATAAATCATGAGGTAGAACCTTCATCAGGCCGTTATTTCGAATTCCAATGACCCGTACTCCATGAATCTTTTCGTCTGAGGAATACTCAGCATGTCTATCCCAAAAAACAACGGTCAGCTCATGACCTGCATCAGAAAGCGACTTTGCCTCCTTATAGACGCGTGGGTCAACAATGAAAGGATTCGAAAGGATCATCAGAATTTTCATGGTTTTCCTGGTTGATGAGCGAAGATATAATCTTCTCCATCTTTTATAATATGGCGGTATATTGATAAATTATAAAAACCTTGCACATAAAAAAAAACAAATCCGACAAGATCCTTTCCTCATTCGATTAACGTTAAATAAACACATTTCTATACCGATTCTACGCCATGACAGAAAAAAATTATGAACCTACTGTTTCCTTCATTATGCCTATTCTCAATGAAGAAAAAACCATAAAAAATTGTTTAGATTCCCTGTTTTCTTTGGATTATCCAAAAGAAAAAATGGAGATTGTAATAGCAAAAGGACCATCGGTAGACAATACAAATACTATTCTTGAAGAGTACGCAAATAAAAATAATAACATTATTCTTTTAGAAAACCCGACAGGAAACACCTCGATTGGCCGGAATATCTGCATCAAACATGCGTCCGGTGAGATGCTTATGAATTACTCCGGTCATGTGATTGCTGAAAAAAATTTGTTGAAAGAGCTTGCGGTAAGATTACAAAGCCTCTCTGCTGATGTAGCTGCAGTTGGATGTTCGAATCTTTCTCCAGGGAAACAAAATTTTGTCGGGGAGGTGTCTGGTGCTGCGTTTTTAAGTTTTATGGGTGGTAGGAATTTCTTTTCTCAGAACGCGGTATTTCCAGAAGAAAAGTACACGGACCATCTATCGTTTTCGTGTTATCGAAAAGATGTTTTAAATAAAGTTGGTGGTTTTGATCCTGTTTTTTGGTGTGGTCAGGATTATGAGCTTGATATCAGACTGAGGAAAGCAGGGTATAAAATCCTCTATACACCGAAGACGAAAGTATATCATTTTAAGCGGGATTCTGTCCGATCATTGTGGCATCAGATGTATAGATATGGGATTGCTCGTGCGAAGATGGTAAAAAAGCATCCTGATACCTTGAGGTTTTTCCATCTGCTTGGGCCGGGTTTTATCCTTGGCGGTGTTTTAATTGTGATACTGACATTACTCGGTTTCTTACCTGTGTGGGTGATCCCGTGTCTAATCGTGGCTTATTTGCTAATGTCGATGATCAGTACTATGCAGATTACGCGAAAGCCAAGCATCGTGGTGAGTAGTGTGTTATTTTATTTGTTGATTCATGTGGGGTATGGTACTGGTTTCCTCAGAGGAGTAGTATATAGTAAACTCTAGAAAGTAGGGCTGTTGTTTTTAAATAGGGGAGACGAATTATCGGTAGTGACACCACATTTTTCTCGTGGGAAAAGAGAGGCGGATATGAAAAAGTTGAACATCGCGATTGTCGGTGTTGGTCATATTGGTTCCCAGCATGCGAAATATGCAAGCAGTCTGGGAAATTTAGTAGCTGTCTGCGATATCAAACAAGACCGGGCGAACACACTCGCTATGCAGTACCAGTGTAAGTCGTTTTTTTCCCTTGATGAGTTGTTAGCAGATGAAAAGAACTTAGATCTGGTTGCAGTATGTACTCCGAACGGGTTACATGCCGAACATAGTATAAAAGCGTTGAAAGCAGGCTGTAATGTATTGTGCGAGAAGCCTATGGCAACGTCGGTGCGTGATTGTGAGCGAATGATTCATGCTGCTGAGGAGACAAACAAACGGTTGTTTATTGTAAAACAGAATCGATTTAATCCTCCGGTGAAGGCATTAAAAAAAGTAATTGACGACGGAAAACTAGGGAAGATTCTCAATGTGCAGGTGAATTGTTTCTGGAATAGGAATCGCGAGTATTATGTAGGATCTGATTGGCGTGGAAAGTTGAAAATGGACGGTGGGACACTGTTTACACAGTATAGTCATTTCATTGATTTATTGTATTGGTTTGTTGGTGATGTTGAGGACGTCCAAGCGTTTACTGAGAATTATTTACATAAGGGTGTCGTAGAGTTTGAGGACACTGGTGTGGCGGTATTGAAGTTTGTGAACGGCGCTCTAGGTACGATTAATTTTACGATTGATAGTTTTGGGAAGAATATGGAAGGTTCTATTACCTTG
This sequence comes from uncultured archaeon, assembly GCA_902384685.1. GTDB lineage: Archaea > Thermoplasmatota > E2 > DHVEG-1 > DHVEG-1 > SM1-50. Next base: position 7,806 of record CABMCU010000066.1, read on the forward strand.
TTCGGGGAGAACGGGACCGTAAAAGTTGGTGGTCAATATCTGAATATCTTGGAGTACCAGTCTATCGATGGGTATGAGATCACTGGTTTGGAACCAGGAAATCCTCCAAATGCGTATGGTGCAAATAAGGGATCAATGTCAAATCATGATAAGGTCTATCAGAACGTGATCGACGTGTTGGTCCATGGGGGGAGTATTGCGACTGATCTGTTAGACGGATTAAAAACCGTGCAGATTATTGAGAAGATTTACAAGGCTGCTGTAAAAGGTCATGGTCATTGAGGGATAGGTTATGAGGAACAAACCGACGATTAAGAAGGCACAGATAAAGGATGTGACGTTCGGGGAGAATGTCACGGTTGTTGAGCCAGTGAATCTCTATGAATGTGAGATTGGTGATGATTGCTTCATTGGTCCGTTTGTGGAAATCCAGCGGAACGTGAAGATTGGGAAGAACTGTCGGATTCAGTCGCACGCATTTATCTGTGAGCTTGTTTCTATTGGTGATTTTTGTTTTATTTCTCATGGTGTGAAGTTTGTGAACGATTTGTTTTCCATAGGCAAGCCCGCTGGTGGGGATAGGTCATTGTGGAGACCGACAAAGGTCGGTAGTTACGTGTCGATTGGGACGAACGCAACAATTCTACCGGTGAGTATTACTAATAACGTGGTAATTGGTGCTGGTTCAGTCGTGACGAAAGATATCCATGAGTCTGGAGTGTACGCGGGGAACCCTGCTCGGAAGTTACGATCGCTGTAGGAGTAATGCAGTATGAATATTCCTCTTGTTGATTTGAAGGCAAATTACCTTTCCATTAAAAACGAGATTGATAGCGCAATTCAAGATGTGTTAAACAGTAGTTCGTTTATCCTGGGACCATTTGTAAAACGATTTGAGGAGAATTTCGCGCGATTCTGTCAAGTGAAGCATACTGTTGGGTGTGCGAATGGGACTGCTGCAATCCACCTTGCATTACTCGCCGCTGGAGTAAAGAAAGGTGATGAGATTCTGACAGTCCCCAATACGTTTATTGCTACAACGGAGTGTATCTCGTATGTTGGCAGTAAAATCAAGTTTGTTGATGTCGTACCACAGACGGCACTGATTGATATTGACGCTTTGGAAAAAACCATCACCCAGAAAACAAAAGCACTCATCGTTGTGGACTTGTATGGACAGATGCCTGATATGCAAAGGATTCGAGAGATCGCTGTGAACCATGATTTATTTTTGATTGAGGATGCAGCACAAGCACATGCTGCAGAATGGAATGGCCATCAACCTGGGTACTATGGAGATATAGCGTGTTTTAGTTTCTTCCCTGCAAAAAACCTTGGGTGCTATTGTGATGGTGGCGCAGTGATAACAAATTATGATGAGCTTGCAGAGAAACTACGGTTGCTTGTGAATCATGGACGGACGACAAAGTACGAACATAGGATTGAAGGATATAATTATCGATTGGATGCACTGCAAGCTGCAATACTAGATGTCAAGCTTACTCATCTTTTAAAATGGACCGATTTACGTAGGGATCATGCGCGTTTTTATGATAGGAATCTGCCGTCAAATATTGGGAGAATTATTGAAGCGAAGGGAGCAAAGCACGTGTATTACATGTATGAGATACGCGTGCAGGAGCGTGATTCTCTGATGTCATATTTGAAACAGCAGGGGATCGAATGTGGGATTCATTATCCGCTTCCTTTACATCTGCAACCTGCATATGTTTCGTTGGGATTTAAAAAAGGTCAATTTCCATTTTCAGAGCAGCTTGCGCAAGAGATCATTTCTATTCCGATCTATCCCGAGTTAACAAATGAACAGCGTCAGTACATAGTTGATCATATTAAAAAATTCGTTTATCAGTAGCGTCTTAGTCTTTTAAGATATTCTTATTTGTTCAGATTTTTTAGATATTCTGATATACCTGTTTTGATCTCATCGTTTTTGATTGCGAAATCAATGATTGCTTGGATGTAACCGAGTTTGTCACCGATGTCATAGCGTTTTCCTTTGAATGCGTAGGCGTATACTTTTTGAGATTCACAGAGGATATTTATAGAGTCTGCAATTTGCAGTTCGTTATTGACACCAGGACGAGTGTGTCTCATTGCGTCAAAGATCTCCGGGGTGAATACGTAACGTCCGACTGAAGCTAGTGTCGAAGGTGTTTCTTCGATTCTGGGTTTTTCCACGATGTGTTCAATCTGGTATAGTTCTTTTGCATCAGGGGTAATTTTGGTCGCTTTCACAGCTCCGTACCTGTTCATTTTTTCTCGTGGGACGTCTTGAACCGCGATGACAGAAGAATGATACAGGGTATAGACATCGATAAGTTGCTTGATGCAGGGTATCTCGGAAATAATGATGTCATCACCTAACAGAACAGCAAAGGATTCGTCACCGATGTGTTTTTCAGCAGCAAGAATAGCATCGGGTAATCCTTTTGGTTCTTTCTGTCTAATGTAATGGACGTTGGCCATGGAGGAAATCTCTTGTATGTTTTTCAAAAGATCGTCTTTTTTATTTTTCTTAAGATGCATTTCCATTTCTGGCGATTCATCAAAATAATCTTCAACAGCACGTTTTCCTCGCCCAGTGATGATAATGATATCATCCAGACCTGCTTCGACTGCTTCTTTGACAACATAGTGGATGGCTGGCGTGTCAATAATCGGGAGCATTTCTTTTGGCATTGATTTTGTCACTGGGAGAAACCTTGTTCCAAGTCCTGCTGCAGGAATTACTGCTTTTTTAATGTTCATACTACCAACACACTCCTTCATAGATTTTTGCGTTTTTTGCCTGTTCAATTCTTCGTCCATCGATAATGACTTTTCCCCGGTAATCTAAGGTGGTGAATTCTTTCCATTTTGTGGTGATAAGGATCGCATCTGACGAAAGGACTTCAGAGGCTGTAGAGCAGTAGTCTATCGTTGGGTACAGTGCTTTAAAATTATTCATTGCTTGGGGGTCATATGCTTTGATACGTGCTCCGTTTCTAAGCAGTTCATCGATAATCGGTATCGCCCTGCTATCTCTAATATCATCGGTGTTGGGTTTGAAGGAAAGTCCAAGAACGCCGATCGTTTTTCCTTTCAATGTCGGGATATATTTCTTGAGGATTTCGACAAGTCGGAGTGGTTGTTCTGTATTGACCGCTTTGGTGCTATCAATGATTCTAATATGCTCTTTGATTTCTTTTGCCCAGGCAATGAGCGCATCAACATCCTTAGGAAAACAGGAACCGCCCCAACCTATTCCTGAGTCAAGGAAAGGTCTGCCGATTCGTTTATCCAAACCGATCCCTGTAGCAACATCGTAAGTGTCGATACCGAGTTTTTTACAGAGGTTTCCAATTTCGTTGATGAAGGATATTTTTGTGGCAAGGAACGCGTTGCTTGCGTATTTGATCATCTCTGCCGCCGCCAACGACGTTTCTAACAGGGGGCAGGAGAAGTTCTGATACACCTCCCGAAGCGTTGTTTTGCTTTTCTCATCATAGGAGCCGATTACAATACGGTCAGGATCAAGGAAATCTTTTATCGCAACGCCTTCTTTGAGGAATTCTGGATTCATAGCAAGCCCGATGTCATCACCTATCTTTTTCCCTGAGTATTTTTCGAGAAGCGGAAGGACAACCTCTTGTGTTGTTCCAGGGAGCACAGTGCTTTTCACGACAACCAGGTGATAGCTGTTTTTGTTTTTGAGAACTGCTGCTATTTGTTTGGTTGATTCTTTAATAAAGGTAAGATCGATATTCCCATTTTTCAAGGATGGTGTGCCTACGCAGATGAATGTGATATCGCTTTTTTGCAAGGCGCTTGAATAATCATCGGTTGCCGCAATCTTATCTTTATATGTGAGTAACAGGCTATCTAATCCTTCTTCGAAAATAGGGGAAACACTGCTGTTTATCTTGCGTATTTTTTCTTTGTCGATATCAACACAGGTGACATGATGACCGAGTTTAGCAAAACATGCACCGGTGACGAGCCCTACGTATCCAGTTCCAATGACGGAAAGATTCATCGAGAAAGGAAAACTTTCTGGTTCTTTTAAAGCTTGGCGTCCAGCACATCTCGTATTGCTTTTCGCACCGCTTCATCAGAGGTAAGGTTTGCTTTCCACCCAAGTTTGTTCATTTTATGAGCATCAAGTTGAAATCGGGGGACGTCTCCTTTCCAGCCTCTAAGACCTCCTGTATATCTAAAAGTGACGTTTTTAAGTTTCATTTCCTGGACAACCATCTCTGCTATTCTTGTTACCGTAGTTGTAGTGTCGCAGCTGAGGTTAAACAGGTTCATATGATCATGCGCAAAGGAAAAACCATACAAGATGCCTTCTACGCAGTCATTGACGTACAAATAGGGTTTGCACTGCTTTCCATCTCCAAGGATTTCTAATTCTTTTGGGTTTTTCTTGAGTTTTTCGATGAAATCGACAATCACACCATGGGTACCTCGTGCGCCGACTATGTTTGCGAAGCGATACATCCACGCCTGGAAATCAAATGTGCCGCAGAACGCGCTGATTAGTCCTTCTGCCCCGAGTTTAGCTGCACCATACATAGAGATAGGCAGAGTAGGACCGTAGGTTTCGGGAAGGCTCATCTCTGATGTTTCCCCGTAGACAACGGAGCTGGATGAAAATACTATCTTTTTGATTTCTTGGCGTCTCATCGCCTCCAATACATTGTAAGTTGCAACAACACCTTGATTCATATCGAGATCAGTGTGTGTTTCTCCGAGTCGAACATGTGGGTTTGCCGCGAAATGAAAAACAGTATCATGACCAGCAATTTCCTTTTCGACTTTTTTTAACGCAAGAAGATCTGCTTTGATGAAATGACATGCATCTTTTTCAAGATGTTGAGAAATGAATTCCTTATTTCCTGAGCTGAGATTGTCGTACACGGTTACGGTATGGCCCTGTTTAATGAGGCTATCAACAAGATGGCTGCCTATGAATCCAGCACCACCAGTAACAAATGCTTTCATAAGGGAGAATCTTCTATGTTGTTTATTTTTCCTTCGATGAAAAGCACACTTATATGAAATAATACATTTACAATGAATTACAACTTTCGCTGTTACAGGAAGGAATCGCTATATAAAACAATGGATTCATCGAAATAAACTCATGCATTATTAGATCACGAAGTATCATGAGAACATAATCGAGTTTAAAGAGACGCGATATGGTACCTATTATAAATGTAGAAAAATATTTCTGAAGGGGATTCTCTGTGTGATGTGTGTTTTCAAAAGATAAAGATGTCAATATAAAATAATAAGAAAAAGATGAGAGGTTTTTTGTTTCTCCCTATTCTTTATGATTAAGGAGAATTCTGAAGAAATAATGTTATTTGTGAGGGGAATTATTGTTTTTAACCTTTTTTGACATTAACTGCTTTTGGTCCTCTGTCGCTGTCTTCAGTTTCGTACTCAACTTTGTCGCCTTCATTCAGGCGTAATTCCGCTGGTACTGATGATCGATGGAGAAATATATCTTTTCCATCTTCACCAACAATAAATCCATAGCCCTTACGCGTATTATACCATTTTATTGTTCCTTTCATGATGGTTTTTCCTCCTTATTTATTTCGGAGTTTATTACAAAAGAACTAAAACAAAATATTTCAAAGGTTGATCAATGAAACTTTTGTTTCTCGTTCTTTGTACAAAATGAAATTCTGCTATTCTTTTAAATAAGTTTCTGTTAAAAAGGGTGGGATTCAGAGTAGATTTTTTTCTTTATACCATTCAATAGTTTTTTTTATCCCGTCCTTAAAGCTGTATCGTGGTGTAAACCCAAGAATCTTTTTTGCTTTTGCATTGGTATACGCTCTATTTGTTTTCATTGTATCGATAAGCGATGTGTGCATCACGAAGTCATCTATTTCTTTCCGTTTATTGCTCCATTGAATGAAGGAGAGATACATCTTTGCAAGGCTGAGGGGGATGGAACGTGTAGGAGGTGGTACGTCTAACAGATTTGCAATAATCGTGAACATTTCTTTGTAGGTGATATAGTCATCGCTTGCAAGGAGAAAGGTCTCGCCAAGGGATTGTTGTGGTTGTTCGATTGTTCGTTGAAACCCCTGGGTGACATCATCGACATAAGTGAAGTGTATGTAGGACTATCCCTTTCCAGGGAGGATACGTAATTTTCTGTGGGCAATCGCACGAACGGTGGATAGGGTTACATAGATGTCACCTGGTCCGTAAACCCCTGTTGGTCGGAGAATGGTGAGAGGAAGACTAGCTGTTTGTTGTTTTTTCTTGAGCCACTGTTCTGCTATTTGCTTGCTTTTCCCATATTCATAGGAGTAGTTATACGGGCTTGTTTCATCACCAGGGATTCTTGCTACCGGACTAATCGCCTCGGTTGAACTACTGTAAATGAAATGCTTGACATCATGTCGAAGAGCATCTGCTGCAATGATTTGTGTCGCCTTTACATTATGATTATACAATGAGTTCCAGGGATCGTGAAATCGCATTAACCCCGCGAGATGAACGACAACATCAACGTCTTTTGTGATGTCTTTGAGGGATTCTGGTTTGAGTAGATCTGTTTGTCTCATCTCGATGCCCTGTTTTTCATACATCAATGCTTTTTGTTTATCTCTGAATGTCCCTACAAGCTCATAGTTCTTTTTTTTCAGGAGCTCATATGCAAGATGAGATCCAATAAAACCAGTGATTCCCGTGATCATCACTTTCATACTGGCCTCCTACGTGATTCGTATTAGGTAATACATTTTGTTGATTTTAAGTAATGTTGATATTTATTGTATAATTGTTTTAAAAAAAAAGAGAAAATGTGATGGCTTACTGGTAGCCACCGATTTTTAATGTCGGATCACCGAGCAGAGCCCATTGTTGAACGCTCTTGGTATGTCCTGCTCCGATGTCGGTCATGTCAAAGGTATTGATATACGTCGTCAGTGTTTGCTGGTGTGCCTTTCCTAGGATGTCTATGCCGTTTTGTCCGTATTGTTTGAAAATCTCAATAGTGACCCAGCTGTCTCCACCACCAGTGGTTAGATCAATACCAGGCATTCCATACCCGAGACCAGTGTTACCTATCGACGCAATCGAACCGCCATTCGGGTTTCGTACCAGCCTCCAGTCAAAACATTCAGGTACCATCGATCCATAGCACCACATGTTTAAGTGTGGGAAGGTTGGAATGAGTAAATACATTAAATCAAAGAGGCCGTATACCATGGAGACATTGAACTGGCTGTTGTGACATCCACCGATGATCGCTATTGGTAGTTTCTCACCGTTGTGTATTGTATCCATAGGGAACAATGGTAAGTCGATATATGGGTGATAAGGTTTTAAGGTGGTTACTTGAAGGCCGGTGATACTTGCGTATTTTCGGTTCCCCGGGATACCAGGGTAATGATCAGCCCAGACGTTAGGACTTCCATGACCAGAAAGGAAGATAAAACCAGCGCCTTCGTTCCATGCATCGATGACAGACTGTTGTCCAGTGAATTTCCCATTAGACGCCCAGATGATGTCTCGTTTGAATTCTGATGGCATGTAATACAACGCACCACCTCGGCCAAGTAAAGCTATTTCACCAGTGGCGTCTTCTCCTTCGTAATACATCTCGGTGTTGTTGCGCCAGTCCTGAAAGATGATATGATCAGCACTGTTGGTAATCCAAACATGGATGCTACTGAGATTCCCGTATGGTTCGGGGTCATAGCTTTTTCCTCGGATGGTGAGAACTCCATTAACATAGCTCATGTTTGCCCAGAAGTAGAATTCGTTACAATAGGCTTCTGCGTCAGTGGGGACATAGGTAAAATCGGTATTGCCAAGAATATTTCCTTCTGAGACAGTACAAATTTCGGCCATGGGTAACCCTGGGTACGAATGGATACGTAAATTATCATTATGGTTGAAGGTTAAGTTAGTTTTTTTGGTTTTATCAACGGTGATATTGATTGTTTCAATGGGTCCGTATTCTGCTTTTGGATTACTGCTTTGTGCATGAATCGTATATGCTCCTGTTGGGAGAGCTTTGGTGTCCCATTGTATGTTTAAATCCTTCTGGTCGAGGAACCCATCACCGCTGATCACCGTCATTTTCTTGAACCATTCAGATCCATAAGTAGTAGTTTCATAGGTGATAATCTTATTGACCACAGTCTGTACCTCAGAAACGCTTGTGCATGCAAGGCGTCCAATAGCAACATCAGGGGATAAATCGAGCCCGGTGTCATTTTCAACACCTGGTTTATTCCATGCAGCAAACACACCATCGCCATTAGGGTCCCAGCTGGAGAATGCTCCACCTTTTTCGTAGATATCTGAATAGTATAAGTCACTAAGAACGCCAGGATCATGAAGTGTTTCAGCTGCTAATGGGAACTTGGGTAAATCGTATAGATTAGTGTATCGAACAGGAACCCACCAGCTTTTACTGCCTTGGTTTGAATCGTCTTTGGGTTTTGATAAAACCATATTTTTTAGTCCACCGACAAGCATGACGGAGGTTATTCCTTGTGTTTCTATGGCGTCTTTGATGAAGTATTTGATTTGTTCTGGTTTATCAACACCCTTATAGGCGGCGTAAATATCTTCGGTGGTTTTCAAAAATGTACGAACACCATGACTGTTTTTATGATCGATAAGTGGTTGAAGTGCGCTTTCAAATTTTTTTGGTGCAATGATAACCAAATCATAGGTACTAGTTGCTGGGAATGGAATATTTTTTAGTGGTGTATAAGTTATACCAATGTCTGCGTTGTGTGCTATCTGGATGATTCCTGTTGCTGGTGTGTAACGAATTGGATAATAATGAATAGAGAGAAAAGTAACATGTTGATCGTTTTTGTTTAATCCGACACTGGTTGTTGTGGTGTACCAGGTTGTTGGATAGGGTGTTGTCATTGCATAAATAGATTCATCTTTCATCGTGGCACTGGCTGCGATACTTTGGTATTCTGATGTGAGAGGAAGCAGTGCAGCTGCTGGTTTGATTTGTTGGTTGATATGTTGAGTCGTGATGTCTTGTGGGGTAAGAGAGACGCTGATATCTGTTGATCCAAATGGAAGTTCAACGACCTGTATAATTTCTGGAAGGCGTGGACGACCTGCGGTGGAGAGGTATGTTGAAGATCCTGCGATCTCAAGCATGATATACTCGTTATCTGTTGATTGGATTTGCATTTGTGGTGTGGAGATATGTTGGAATAGAGACATGGTTGCCTGTTGGTTGGTTTGTATTCCTGTGACTCCGAGTGTGGAACCAACAAGAATTCCAATAATAAATAAAATTGTTATTTTTTTCATATTGGTTAAGACCCCCTATTTTATTATTTTATATTATAGTTCAGTAGTAATTAAATATTTGGGTCATCTCTTAAGTGTAGAATACAGATAGATTTCTTCTTTTAACAATAGTATATACACTCTAATTTCGTATTTTTTTATCTATGAATGATATGAAAAAGTTAATCTGAGGATACTGTAAATAAAAGATAAGATATTAACAGGTTCATTAATTCGCTTTATTCTCGAAGGGTTTCTGAGGGTGTTCTGTCGGGTTTGAACGAGTTCAATAAAGAGCTATTAACAATCTTAATTTTTAAAAGAATACATTTCTATTCAATTATTTTTTTAGGGTACTCACCAGGGTATAAACGACCTTTTTTAGTACCATTCCTTCTGATAATGTTATTGTAACCGTATTTATGTTTCTTCATTGTTGTATGCAATTTATTATGACAATCTTTGCATACTCTTATCGCAATATTGTTTTTGTAGTCAATGTGATGTAATGAAATTCTGCGTTTTTCAAAGTATTCCTCAGGAGAAGAAATATCATCACTGTAATTCCTGGAAGTCTGTTTCATATCTCTTGGTATTAATTCTCTTTTGCATATTTTACAATGATATTTTTTTAATTCCTTCATATCTTTTCACATGTTGAAAAGGTGAATCGGTTGTTGGAGGAGAATCCTTTGGAAAATTAAATAGTTACTGTTTGGTAAAACTCTAAATCTTCGATATTGTTTCTTTTGAGGAGAAGGAACCAGGATGAAATACAAATTATCGCCTTCAACATTAAATCTTCTTGAAGAATGTCCTCGGTGTTTCTGGTTATATCAAGTAAAGAAAATTAAACGCCCATCTGGCCCAATATCATCAATACCAATTAAAATGGATAGTATCATTAAAAATTATTTTAACAAGTATAGACAGAAAGGAGAATTACCACCGATAATTCAAGGGAGAGTTAAAGGACAATTAGCTGTTGATATGCCAAAAACATTGAAATTCGAAGAAGAAAATGGGATTATATTATGGGGAAGGCCTGATGAATATATTGAACTAAAAGATAAAAATATTGTAGCGTTTGACCATAAAACTAAATCCAAGGCTCCAGAAACTGTACATCCGTCATATCAATTACAAATGAACGTGTATTCCTATTTACTTAAAGCAATGGGATTCAAAACGACCAATAAAGCATATTTAGCGTTCTATCATCCTGATGACTGCGAATTGCATTATGGAATGTGCATCCACTGTACTATTCTTGAAGTTAAAACGAATCCTACACATGTTATAAAATTACTAAATAAAGCGTATAATGTATTGAACGAACCAATTCCAAAGCCAGGATATCATTGTGAATATTGTAAATGGAGAGAAGAAACTCTCAATGTTACATTATAACCATTAAATATAATCTGTAAAATCGGTGGAATGGAAGAAACAGATACAATTGATTTGGATACTTGGTCGTGTTCTCATCATCGTTATTTTGTAGTATTTTTTTTATTATGTATAAGAGATTCCCTCAGCAAGATGTATCTGAGTTCTAAAGATTTTGAGCAAAGAGCAAATTCTATATCAATATCAACAGTATCAGAGCGAGATGAGGTAAATACCAAGGACTACAATGAGGGTTCCGATGAACCGATGTCTGTAAAACTTTTCTTTTAAAAACAGGGTTGCGAGCAGAAAAACCATAATAGAGCTGACACCTGCCATCGGGTAAACTTTGGAAGCATTTGCCTGTGACAGGGCCGTGTACAGGAATGCTGCAGAGGCAGCTGCACAGAGGGATGCAACAAGCACGATGTGCAACTGTGGTTTAAGCGAGGCTGATGTAGGTCGTATTTGCTGTCGAAAGAGTAGGGACACGACTGCGAGCATAAAAAACGCCAAAAGGTAGATGGAGACCGCAAGAGCGATCGGCTCCGCAGTTCCAAGGAATGTTTTGATGAGCAGAGCATAGATGATATCAATAGGGACGAGTGCGACGATGATCAGCAGCGAGCGGTCCAGGCGTGGTAATTTTGTAATGTGTTCAGCTAGAACCAAGTAGATGCCAAAGAAGATTATCAGGATTCCAATGTAGTTCACCAGGATTACTATTTCATGGAGGAAGACAACTGATGCAAGGAAAATGAACAGGACGTCGAGTGATTGGGAGAACGGCTGGATCTCGCTTGCATTCTTCCTTTGTAGCACGCGTAAATATATGACGAAGCTGACCGCGAGGAGGAAGGCTGGGATTGCTGCGAGAAGCAACAGTGAGGCTGTGATGCGGAGGTTGAGGAATAACAGGCCTGTGATACCGAGGATAAGGCCGTTGAACAGGGTGCGCAAAAGTACTGTAGTCACGGGGTGGTATCGCTGGTTCATCATGTACTTATCTAGGATGCCTGAGATCGCCCCGATCATGTACCCGAGTACGCAAAAAATGAACCAGAGTTCCATAGTAAACAATCGTCCTTTTATCACAACAGTCTATAAAAAATCTCTTAGGCGTATCCCTCTGAAGATTAACTTCATGCTATTCACACTATAACATTTCCCATACTATCAAAGATAAAAGAATTATGTAATACATAAGAAAACTATGAAAAATTTCATTTTTTAGGAATACCTAATAGAAAACTGAAGAGTATGATTTGTATGATTTTAGTGAAAAGTTATAAATACCAGTTTTTTCTTACCAGTCGCTTCATGGTAATGCAATGATGAAAGACATGAAATTTTATGGTAGCACGACAGTAGGAGAACGAGGGCAAATCGTCCTTCCAGCAAAATTACGAGATGATTTTACAATAAAAAAAGGTGACAAGCTACTTGTCATTGGAAACGCTGATCATTACCGTATTGTCTTAGTCAATCCAGAATCAATGAGTAACTATCTTAACCTTATGAGTCAACAGATTAACAATATGAAAACGACGATAAAGAAAAAGTGATCAGAATGGAAACAGACTCGACAGAAATTATCCAATTAACCCATCACTTCAAATGCCCTCGGTGCGGAAATATCGCAGAATATTCAGGACGACCAAATGAACGCGTCATCGTCACCTGCGCATCCTGTGGCACCAAAGGAACAATTACCCTACCGGAGACGAAATTCTCTCTTCAGTCCACTAATGGGAACGCGATTGAAATCTCCCATCTGAAAAAAATGTTCGGGGATTTCACCGCGGTTGATGACGTCTCATTTTTTGTGAAAAAAGGAGAAATCTTTGGGTTACTCGGACCGAACGGTGCAGGAAAATCGACGATTATTCGAATGCTGTGCACCCTGACCACGCCAACTGCAGGAATTGCAACCATCGCAGGTTTCAACGTGGTGAAACAGAGTGGGAAAGTACGACAACACATCGGCCTCGTCTCTGAAAAAATGATTATGTATGACGAATTAACCGCACGAGAAAACCTCAAGTTATTCGGAAATCTGTATAATCTCCCAAAGGACGCTCTCAATAAACGAATCGATGAACTTTTACAGCTTGTTCGCATGGAGAAATGGGCAGACGAACGGATAAAAACATTCTCGACCGGGATGAAACAACGGATTAATGTCATTCGCGCACTTGTAAATCAGCCTGAGATCCTGTTTCTTGATGAACCGACCCTTGGTCTTGATCCACAGTCAACAGCGGAAATACGAGAGCTCACTCGGAGAATCAACATCGAGCATGGAACGACCATTATTCTCACCACCCATATCATGGGTGAGGCTGATCTCCTGTGCAAACGGATAGGAATTATCGACCACGGGAAAATCGTTGCTCTCGATACGCCAGCAAACTTGAAAAAAATTATATCTGGAACAGATGTCTCTGCTTTTGAAATTGAGATATCAAATCTTGGTCCTCACATGATGTCATCAATACAAAAACTCAGTGCGGTGAAATCTATTAATCAGGAAGATGCGACGCATCTCCTAGTACGAGCGAACGGTGGTGACGCTTTTGATACCATCGTGGATAGCCTACGAAAAAACGGGGCAAAAGTGCGCATGGTAAAAAATCTTGAGCCGTCGTTGGAAGATGTATTCCTGCATCTCACAGGACATGAGGCACGAGATAAAGTCTCAGAGAATAACAGTAGCTCAACAGGATTTGGGCATGGGCCACGCCGACGACGGGCATCTCGGAGGATCAGGTAGGTGAAAATATGAGTGCGAGAGATGTAATACGTCATAGTTTATGGATTTGCTGGAAAGATTTGTTGGAGTTTAGCAGAAGTAAAATGCGACTTATGATGTTAGTACTAATGCCGTTATTCATGATGGTCATGATCGGTTTTATTTTCCCCTCAGGCAGTTCAATTAGTAATACACCTATTGCTCTTGCTAATACAGATGCCGGTTCATTTGGTACAAGTTTTGTGCAACAATTAGAGATAATCAATAATAAAACAGGGATGATGAAACTCACTACGGCGACAAATTTCAATGATATTAAAACCAAGCTGCAAAATAGTGAAGTTAACGGTGGCATCATCATTCCAGAGAATTTCTCATCGAATATTCTCGCAGGGAAACAAGGTGAGATTATCATCGTTATCGATCAGTCAAACCCGCAGATGTCCCTAACCATTGAAAGTGTTCTGTCGAAAACAGTTGCGATGATGGGTGAACAAATGGCGATATATAATCTAAACGTGACATATCAAGTATCCATGACACGCGCAAGTAGCATGGTCACACCATATAACGTCCAATTTAAAGGTATTATTCCGGGGGAGCCAAACTACTTCCAGTTTGTCGCCCCGGGTATCATCGCCATGGTAGTAATGATGGCGCTCATGACCGGATTACCTCATGCGATTTCCTATGAAAAAGATATAGGAACTCTTGATGGGATGCTAGCGGCACCAATTAGTCGACTTTCGATCATTCTTGGGAAAGTAATGGCACAAACAATACGAGGCATGATTCAAGGGTTTATCATCCTTCTTCTTGCCGTGGTTCTCTTCGGTGTTGTCATCGAGGGAAGCATCCTATTGGTGATTGCTCTTGTCATTCTAACTGTCTTCAGTTTTGTTGGTCTTGGTATCTTGATCACGTCGTTTGCCGACAAAGAAGAAACCGCAACCATGGTTATGATGACATTCATGTTCCCGATGATGTTTCTTTCCGGCGTGTTCTTCCCCATCCAACAGATGCCGTGGTATATGCAAGACCTTGCGCATATCCTTCCGCTGACGTATGCAACGACTGCACTACGGAAAGTCATGGTGCTAGGTGCAGATGTTCCTGCGGTAGGAACAGAAATTCTCATACTCATCGGATTTGGTGTCATCCTTCTCGCAGTTGCAGTACCAATGTTTAGACGAGCCATGAGTAGATAGACAAAATAATATTAATAATAAAGAAGACATAAAGGTAATAACAGGTTTTGTTCTGATACGTGTTCCACCATTGCATGAATCTGAAGTATTCAATAAACTCTCGAAACTACCTGAGGTTATTGAACTTCATCCGATATATTGAGAATATGATTTAATAGCAAAAATTGAATCGAAAGATTTTGAAAGTATCGGAAAAATCGTTATCAATAAGATTAGAACAATAGACGGCATAGTAGATACCAAGACATTAACAGGAATAAGTATCTATTGAAACAACAGTCCTAAAGCTTTTCTATTACAAATAATCAAATCCCTTGATGGGCACCATTGTTAATGGTTAAAAGCCCTTGCCCTAGGGGTACTGAAGTATTAGCACGTATTCCCAACGGGAAGCATTTATAATCATTGGAAGTAAATCTTTTAATAAAAATCGACATTTTCACAAATACTTTAAAAGTAAATTCAACAAAATAATTATTGCGCAAAATGGCGGTTTATTGTACAATTCAAATGTTAGCATGATTTAATATGCAAAGCCGTCGCATACTAAATGTTTATTACATCAATATAGGTTTGTTCACATTACAAATTCGATATACGTTAAATTATTAGGATGATCTGATGTGGAAGTTTGGTTCGAACGAAATTATGATGTTTTTACTCGTTATAGGTGGAGTTTTTTTTGTTCTTAGTCGAATCCTTAGTATCTCTATTTCGAACATGTGCCTTAACATAATTTTCATACTGCTTTTTTTTATCATTATCGTTATTCATGGATGGAAGACCTTAGGGGCTCGAGAGGCGCTAGTCTTTTTTTTGTTTGCCTCTTTGATACCTCTGCTCTATGAATATACAGAGGGATGGGGATTTGGCGGATTAGTGAGGTGTACGTGTTCGTATAGTAATTTATTAGGGCCGAAATTCCTTGGTAAAGTTCCTTATGTTATACCGCTTGTGTGGTCAATTTCTTTGTACGGCACGTTCACGATGACAAATATTATGTTCAATAGAATCAGGATAACTCATGAATTTGAAGAGAAAGCTTCTCTTCAATGGTTTTTTAAAATTGTTGGAATGGGGATTGTCACGGGTTTGATTATGGCGTCCTTGGATTTAATTATTGATCCGGTTATGGTGGAAATGGGCGCTTGGAGTTGGTCGGTTGTAGGACCATATTATGGCATCCCTTTATGGAATTACGAAGGATGGATAGAAATCTCTCTAGAAACCTTCGTATGTTACAGTGTTTATCTTCTACTCGTAAAGAAAAGCCAGATTTACATAGGGGGTGAGAAACAATCGAGATACACCCTTTTGGTAGTTGTCCTCTATTTAGCTTCTTTAATTGTTTATGGGATGTATGCGGTGGAAGCGCAGATGACGTATGTAATTCCTTGGGCTGTGATGGCAATGGGATTATTTGCAAGTATCGTAATAATTCAGTTCTATCGATCATATTTAAAAGTAGGAAAAGGGGTTTCTCCTTCAATAAGATAGGGACTGATCTGGTGGATTGTGTACAATCCAACGGGAGTAATTCTAATTGAATTACTTTAGTTTTATCAAAGTGTGGTTTGGGCAAGTCCTTCTCACTATCATTTTTCTTTTTTTTATTTATTATAATCTTAAAATTATACCGAAATTTAATTATATAACAAAAGCAATCTTCTGAAAGAATCAGTTATGCGAAGAATATATAATTTTTTATTAATACTTGTTATATTTTCAATTGGAATTATTGCTGGTTTGCATTTCACAGGTTATTTATTAAACGACCAGAGAATAATCGCACCCAGTTCACAGATTCAATGGAAAAATCTTGATGGAGTTATTTCTGTTGATAATATAACTGA
>CABMCU010000067.1 GCA_902384685.1 uncultured archaeon
ATTCTATCTGTCCTTAATGCCATATCTCTCCTGTCCTGCTCCTGATATCACGTATCATTTGATAAATGCTTCTCCTGTTGGGACCAGAGAATAATTATTGGACAGCCTCTTGATTCGCACAAAAAACCATTAAGTCTTAAAACCGTGTCAATGATTCTCTCTTAAGATGGGGCTTTGAGATTCGGTTACTAAAGCCCTCCAGCGGCTTATTTTACTTGAAAGCAAAAAAAAGATTACTTTCTAAGATAATATTCAGAGTTTTATCTTTAAAATAAAGGTACTTGATTGATATACAAGAAACGATATATTTATATTGAGTTAAATCTTAGAATATAGTAGGGGTAATATGAAGAAAATTATTCCTAGCATGATAATAGTCTTGATTGTATTGATGAGTAGTATAGGGATTCCAAATGCATTCAGCCACTCCGATACTATCAATGCAAAAATATCAACTCACGTTACGAACAACGGATATGGTATACAATGGATGAAGGAGTATGGAAATAGCCCTTGGACAGACGCACGATATAACGGACCACAACCGATTGGAGATTCTGATAATGATGGGAAGAATGAGCTGCTTATCAGCGGAAGAGATTGTACCATCCGTGTTATGAAATGGGATGAAAATGAACAGACGTATTCGCAGGTTTATGCCTTGCATCCACCGCTCTATCCATTCATACATTGTGATGCTGGTGGCATGGCAATCGGCGATGTGACAAATGATGGAGATAATGAGATCGCTGCGACGTGGTATACTACCGTCTATAAATATAATGCTGCTAAATATAGGAGTATCGGGTTAAATCCCTATATTTTTTGGAATAAAGGTGGTAATCCTGATTGTCTTATCGGGGATTGTGATAACGATGGTAAGAATGAAGTAATTTTAAGTGGTGGTCCAATGCGGCGACAAAGTCCTGTTGGTGAAATTACGGTGTTTCGATGGAATGGTAAATACCTGCAACGAGTCGCTGAATGGAACGACCCCGATACACAGGGATACGTGTACATGGCTGGTTTAGGTGATGTGGATAATGATGGGGAAAATGAAATTGTTTGCGCCTATGAAAACAAGGTTATAGTTTTGAATTGGGATACCCAAAACAACATGTTTATTTCCACCAAGATATATAGTTCGTTAGGACAGGATTATCCCTTTGGTGTCGTCTGTAAGGATTGTGATAATGATGGGAAAGCGGAGATCCTTCTGAGTTATTATGCACCTCGGATTACGATCTTTAAATGGAATGGATCAGGGTATCCAATCCTATTTGATATCACGTGGCCTGATGGAGATCCAGTGATTGAAGGAATCGATGTTGGTGATACCGATGACGATGGACTCAATGAAGTATGCGCGGGCGCTGGTGTGACCCATATCTTACAGTGGAATGGTACGACATATGTGGAAGAAGCAGTGCTTCCTACCTTTGGTTGGATGGCGGTCATGTGTATCGGAGATTGCGATAACGATGGGAAAAATGAAATCAACGCAGGAAATGTTGATGTAGCATCTGGGCAACAGTTCACTGAATGGGTTTTTAAATATGGTTGAGAACCGTAATTCTTGGCCTTATTTTTCCTAATATGTCAATGATAAAAAGATTTGAATTTGAAGCTGAAATCCCTTCTCCTGTATTGATTTATTTATTGTTTTGGATGATTATCAAATTACCAATGACCGCCTGGATTGATTCTTGTAAGATCTAGATTACTCCAATCATCATAATCGTTTTCTCCATGGGATCCATCGGAATAATCAACTACTCCTCTGTAGATGTATCGGTAATTCATAACACTTTTATATGATGCATACCGCCAGTAATTAATTTCCCACGGCCATACAGTATGTCGTGCATCACATCCAGGGGCACGGATATCTAAGGTATGTCCGGTTTCATGCATAATAGCACCCGCATAGACGTAGACTCGATTCATTTCTTTGTCGGATATTTTTCGGTCCATACCATCCAATAATGGGGAGATTTTTGCTCGATAATCATGATATTTTGTTGAAATAAAGAAAGCATCGAGGGCAAATGTACTATTGATTTGTGATCCGAACGTGAATCCTTCCGCCCAGGTGTAATCATATGCGGCGATGCACCAGCGGAATACACCGCGGCGCCAGTTGTGTGCATCTCCGTGCATGAAGTACTCCCAGTACCATAGCGAATAATCACTATTAGCTGTCGTCGCTTTGAAGGGGATGAATTCACCGCCACCAAGACGACCATCATCGATATGCCAGACAATGTTGTGTCTCGCGTAGGAATCTCGTAGTAAATCAAACGCTTCACTTGGCACAGAGCCGCCTTCACCATTTGGACCTGCTTCCATTACATCCAGTTCAATGAAAATATCTTGTCTGAAGGGGTCAGATCCCCATTGCCATGTCTTGAATTCTTCGATGTTGCTTAACCCATCTTTATCTGAATCTAAGGCTGTATGATTCTCCCACACGAAGGGATTATACAGCATGTAGTATCCCACCTCTGAACCTTCTTCAGAATACCCGACACCAAATGTGTACTCCCATTCAATAGGAACACCATCACCATCTGTATCTTCACCGCGATTATTTACTAGAGGACTGGTATTATACATATTTACTTCAAGCCAATAGGGGAATCCATCCCCATCGAAATCATTTTGCGAAATAGTAAACCACAGTTCACAATCAGCATCTTGTTCGTAAATGCTGCCATCATCAATTCCACTCAGCCTACCGTACCCACTTGGGTCTTTGAGATAATCATCACCAAACCAGATGCCTGTTGCGATACTATAGGTCATCTCAGCCGTACGAGCCTGTGTACCATCCCCGTTACCTGGGCTGAGATCACAGAGAACGTCACCTCCATCTCTTTTATCCCACAACGCAATAGTCACATTCACGAACTCATTATTCTTTGGAACCTCAGAGGAGACAGTCCAATTCGGGTTTTCCACATACATCATGTCTTGCCAGACGTCGCTAATGAATTCTTCGCCGTTGATTGTTACCTTGAGATAAAAATTAGGATTGGAGTTGGTATCGATTGTCTTGAGCGCTCGGATTTCATTAATAGTGACAGTCACAAAAATATGCTCATCTAGTGGATCGAAATCTTCGTTGAGCGAGGTGATTGATGTAACATGTTTTAATGGTTGAAGTGTCGCAGATGTTGGAATGACCAGAGTTGTTAAAATTAATAACGTACAATATATTTTCCCAATTTTATTCATTATGACAATACCCCTATGACTAACTATAAGTATATCCTCTATTTTAACCTTTATTCCCAATTTATTACCAAATCTCCTTTCATTTATGAAAAAGATTCTTTCATAAAAACGAGATTTGAACATCGAGTTGGAATCGCGTTCCCTGCACTTTTACCGGAAAATTGGTGTTCCTTCCTGATGGGAATATCTAAAATAAATACTTTTATTTGCATAAAGATTACATTATAATAAAGTACAATTATAACCGTTTTCTCCTGGTGGGATAGCAACCTGGGTCTATATCCCTCCTGCAACTTTTATAATAATTTTAAAGACTGTATCCTCTTGGATATTTAGTAAAACATGAGTTTCTAACAATATATTTTTAAGAAAATAGAATTTTATAATAATCAACTGTTTTAGTTAGATGAAATTATTATTTTATTATTTTTACATTTGTTATGATAATAATTTTTTCGATATATTTATAAATTGTCATGGAATATCATAGCACAGTGGAGGTATTTTGATATGTATAAAAAAATATTGAAAATATTTATAATATATGTGAGTCTTTGTTTTACATTGATAAGCATTAATGTTTCTGCTACCATCATATGTAAAACAGTAGATAATTTAGATAACCGAATCACCATTAATCCAGCAGAACCAAACGGTAATTTTGAATGGTACATAACTCCTGTGTATGTCACTTTTCATGCAGAAGATGACATACAATTAGCTTTTATCTATTACAAGGTGACAACTCAGGGGCAAGCGGACCCTAATTGGACACAGGTTGATATACGAAATGAGCACACAGCAAAGTATAATTTTACCATAACAATAAACAACGATGGGGTTCATACTGCCAGTTTCTACGCAGTGGACCATGTCGGTAACATTGGACCTGTTCATACCTCAGGCTGGATACAAATAGATTTGACTATCCCCGAGTTGAGCTTGAGTAAAGAAAAAATATCCTTTTCTGAAAAAAAATTTACTGCAGATGCTACTGATATTACAAGCGGTATTCATACGGTAATGTTCTATGTCGATGATTTTACGGATCCTGCATATGAAGATACCATTTTTCCATATGAATTCCTTTGGAGTGGAATAGGAAATCATACAATAACTGCGAAGACATATGATTTTGCAGGAAATGAAGCAATCACTGAGCTGAGCACATCAAAAAGTAGTGATTTTATCTTCAAAACTATGCCAAAGAAAATCGAGAGTAATTGGGCAACTCTTACAATAATAATGCAATGTATTAGTGATAGGAATGCGATTCCATTTGGTGATTTATTAGAAAAAAATGCTAGAACTACAAACAACGATCCAACAAAAAAAGTAGGGTCTATCTGCGTTGGGGGCATCACAAGCCCGGTGCCTGGGTATCTTTACCTCTTCGGCGACCAGCTATTCCCGCTTAAATCAGGTAAGACCATCTTCCTCTTCGGAGGAATACTAGTCGAAGCAAATTTCACTGCAGAAGGTGCACCTATAAAGACAGTACAATTTTACCTCGATGATGTCTTAATGAACGAAGACACAACCGTACCCTACTCAGTAATATTGAGCACGAAACACTCTGGACCAGCAACCATTAAAGTCACAGCAATAGACATACTAGGACGTTCAGCATCAGCCACACTTAACATCGACAACTACCTTAAACTCGTTTAATGAAAAACAAGATAAACAGAAAGAAACCAAAAAAGAGTATCATACATTCGATTCTATCTTTTTATTTCATTTTTTCATTTTTATTGATTCGTACTAAAAACATTCGTTATAACTGTGTTAATATTTTTTTTTACGGATACATTTTTAAAGAAATATTTTTAAAAAACCAATCGATAACCAACCCCCTATGTGTTTTTTCGTTTTGATATTTTGACAAGATATAATTAAATATGTGGTATAACAGATATACACATATAGAAACTATAGATTGAAGGAAAGGATTGGAAAACAGCTGGAGGAATGGATATGAAAACAGAAGAGACTGAAAATCAAGAACTGAATGTAAGTATTACTGATGTTGTACCACGCGATCAGATTGTTGATAGAATAAACGCCTACCTGAGTGACGAAATACTAAATATAGGAAAGGACGATTATTGTTATATACGGATCGTCGGGAATCATCTTGAGATTGGACGTGTAAAAATATACATGATGAAATAATACACTCTCTTTGATAGTTCAATGATTATTTGAATTAAAAAACATTTGTTTTTAAGGATAAATTTTTAAAGATATAGTTATTACTGAATAAAAAAGTGGTGGTAAAAAATGTCTTTATTTCAAAAGAGAGTACAAAAAGAAGGAGACAAAGGAGAGGATAAAGAAGAAAACTTAACAATGGAAGAACTAGGAACGGTAATGACAATTCAAATAGGAAAAAAGAATAAAAATGAAAAATTTAGCGTTTTTGATTTAAATATGTTTCATCAAGAATGTGAACAGGGAATAATAAAGTTAAATACATCTACCGAAGGTGGAATAGCATATAAAATATTATTTGAGTGTCAAAGATGTCATATGCAAACATGTATTGGAAATGGAGATAACGTCGAAAAAACACTATTGGCTATGACACAGGTGGCACTTAATGGTAAAATCTTTAATACTAAAGATACCTATAAAAACACGAAAATTGTTTTTCTCCAAAAAAATTAGTGAGGGAATTATTCCCCTAAAACACTTTTTATTGCAAGATATCTCGCATGTATATCCAATAATAGACAGACAAAAAATACCGCTACGTTTTTTTTAATCCTTTAATGTAAATGATTAGCACAAAAACATGAGTTAAAACCGTATTAATATTTCTATATTGTAATTTTATCTTCTCCAAACATTTAAATCAATCCAAGGAATAACAACTCATGACCTGTTTTATCAGGGGAGAAATAAAAAAAATGCAGAATAGTTGGTTGATGAAAGAATTGGTTATGGGAATACTACTATTGTTTGTCACAGCAAGTATGGTATCAGCTTTGTATACAAATCCATCCTCATTTATAAAACCGATGAACCAACCACCAAATACCCCAAGTAATCCAAGTCCACCAAATCAAGCAACAGATGTTTTTATAAACATTGATTTATTTTGGACCGGTGGTGACCCTGATGGGGATCCGGTCACATATGATATCTACTTAGGGACAACAAGTTCTCCTATAAAAGTAAAGAGTAATCAAACAACTCTCAAATATAATTCTGGAACATTAATGTACAATACAAAATATTACTGGAAAATCGTTGCCTGGGATAATCATGGTTTTTCAACTGAGGGTCCCATATGGGTTTTCACGACCATGGAGGCTGCTAATTTCCCACCAAATAAACCAAGTAAACCATTCGGTATAATAAATGTCAAGATAAACATTGAATATACCTATATCAGCGGCACGGTTGACCCTAATGAAGATCATGTGTACTATCTGTGGGATTGGGGTGATGGTAACAACAGTGGATGGCTTGGACCATATAACTCGGGGGCCTTATGCGAAGGAAAATACACCTGGAGTGTAAAAGATAACTACACTGTTAAAGTGAAGGCAAAAGATATCTATGGAAAAGAAAGTGATTGGTCAGATACTTTACCTATAACAATACCTTATTCCTATAACAAGTCGGTATTACGGTTTTTGGAGTTGTTATTCCAGCAATTTTCTAATACATTTCCACTACTACGACAACTATCGAAAAAATAAGAATCCCAATTTTTTATTCTTACAGCAGTATGTAATTTTATTCATTTTGAAAAGCTATTTCAATAAAAACAGTAAATGATAAAGTATAACAAATATGTGAGTGAGGGGTTCATCATTTCAAAAATAGCTAGATCCAGAATGGTTTAGAGCGTGTTCAAATTTTCTTAACAAAAAATGACATCCTCCCAAAATAAATCCATCTAAAGATGGGGGTATCCGATAAGGTACATTTTATGATAGTGTAACATGAAGGAACGCAAACCATTCTGCTTAAAACATATCGACCCACGAAATG
>CABMCU010000068.1 GCA_902384685.1 uncultured archaeon
CCATGACGGCATACCAGATTGTACCCAAAACTACGATGGATGGTTAGAACTTGAAATCATCCGATTATACAATCAACACAACATCACGATTCTTGGACAAACCTATTATCAATCTGCGACAGGTTATACCCAGATTTTCCCGGTTGATACGAATCGATATGATGCAAAAGTCATTCAAACTCATATCCTCCTTGGTGACCCAAGCCTGAAAATCGGTGGATACGAATAAAACACGGAACACATCCAACGAGGGAATACGAATAGTGTATCAAATGAAGATAAAATACTGTATTATATTTATGAATCGACGGATGATTTCCTTGTATCTTCCTTATTTCTTTTATTTTCTCCTCTGTTTCACGTTATCTATAATGAAAATAAAATGATGGTTCTCTCCTAAACGAAAACATACGAAAAATTGATAAAAATATTTTTATGGAAATTAATAAATTTTTTTAAGAACCTTTAAATAGTAGTAAAAGAATAAGATACGTACAGAGCTATAAATGGGTGGTTCAATTAACTATGAAAATTTTATTATATAAACACATCCTTAAATTTACCAAGAAAAGTCTACTTTGTCTATTAATACCCCTAATCATAGCGATACCAACAGGAGCTGTATCTATAAATTTGACTTCCTCATCATCTAATAATTTTAACAATACACTGATGTTCAATCCATCAGATACCATCATTGTCGATGATGATGGAGCAGGAGATTATACAACAATTCAAGCTGCTATCAATAACGCAAGTCCAGGAGATTATATCATAGTAAAAGATGGCATTTATGGCGATCAATTAACAATCAATGTATCGAATTTAACTATCAGTGCTGCCAGTGGAGAAACACCAACAATATATGTAGGTGCCTATCCAGTTGGAATTGATGTGACTGCTTCTAATATCTTCCTTCAAGGCTTTGAGATTTATGGGAACGGAGACGTATCAGGTGGACCTTATCCTACGATACAAGCTTCATCAGGCTCACAAGGCTTGTCAGTCATCAAAAATACTTTTAAAGTACTCACCGGCCAAATAGGCCAAGTTGCATTGCTTATCAAATCTACCGTACACGATGTCACTATTAGTACCAATACCATTCAAAATTACACGATAGGTATTATACTGGAAGAAAATTCCCAAGCAACCATCTCTACCGACAATTCTTTGAAAGCTACTTACCCGATTTATCATGCCGCCCGAATAGACAATGAGAACGTATATTACGGTTCGATTCAAAATGCAATTAGTAATACCCCAATAGGACACACAGTCAATGTCTTATATGGTACATTTACTGAAAATATTGTCATCGATCGATCTCTTACTCTTAAAGGTCTGCAAGCAGGTGTTAATCCAAACGAAAATCCTTTGAAGAACCAGTCCGTGATTGATGGCAACACAAGCTACGCAATTTCCATTACCCCCGGTCTTTCAGAAGTGACTATAGATGGATTTACAATTACACTATCCAACAAATTAAACAGCGCTCGAGGCGCTGGAATTTTAATTGGTATGAACACCCAACTTATTACAATGAAAAACAATATCATTCAAAATATCACGGATGGACCTGGAATAGACACCCTTGCAGATGAAACCTATGGAATTATGATCTACGGACGTGATGAAGCCGGAGGTCAATCTGATATCGTAATCAAAAACAATTTGATACAAAATGTGGAAGAATATGGAATAGCGATCAACGATAAAACCTCGAAAGTAACCATTCAAGGAAATGTGATAAAAAACTTAATAGGCAGCAACCACAGTGATTTCCCTAATCCAAGCTGGCCATCCTGGGTTTGCGCAGCAATCCATCTAGGTGGCCAAGTAGGGCCAATTGCAAATATCACAATTATTGGAAACACTCTCAATACCAATGTAACTGGGAATGGTACTACCTCAGCAGCTGGTGGCGGAATATCTTTTGCTGGAGTCCCAGAATGGACAAATCTCTCGAGAATATGGATGGGATTCTCAGGAATTACTATCAGGAATAATAAGATTTATGGTAACACGATGGGTATTATAACGCTCATAGGAAATTTCACAAATAGTCCCTTTGTCCATTATAATAATATTAGCGGAAATTCTGCGTATGGTATCAATAATACACGTTCAACAGTTTTTAACGCAACAAATAACTGGTGGGGAAATCCCAAAGGACCATATCATCCGATTAGCAATCCAAACGGAACAGGAAATCAAGTATCCGACCATGTTCTATTCTCCCCCTGGTCCGACATTGATGATTATACGCCTCCAGAAATACAAATAACACAACCTCTTCCAGGGATCTACATATTGAACCATAAAGTGTTTTCACGATTCCCCTACCCCCTCACCTTTGGCCCGATCACGATAAAAGTCGATGCAAGTGACTCGATAAGCGGAATTTACAAAATTGAGTTCTACAAAAAATATCATAACGGCAGCGCCCTTGTACAGACTACATACGAAATGCCATATGAATGGTACTGGAATGAAAAAACCTATGGCTTTTATCAAATAGACGTCATAGCGTATGATAACGCTGGATTAAGCGCGACAGCAAAAATTGACTATATTTTCATTGTCAACTTTGGTCTCTTTATTCCATAAAAAAATGTGTTGTTGCGTGATTCAAAAGAACTCCAGGCAGCTTCATAATTTGTTATCCTTCTACCACAAATACTATTGGTCCCTTATCAAAAGAAATTACAGTGAAAAATATTGTAGAAAACCTTCGATAAAAATCCCCAATATTTTTTTTCTATCATGGATCATATGATTTATTAGTCGATTTATACAGATGAACTCCTATTCACGCTTAATGCTTTGTAACAATGCGAAAAAATTTAAGAAAATGATGCTGAAAATGGTTTAACAAGAGGATATTTGTCTTGATTATCCCCTCCAGGGATGCTATAGAGTGTATCCCAGATATTATCATGTGATTGTGCATTTGGGTAGAGATTACGATAATCTGACCAATAATTTCCAATTGTATTTTTATACCAACTTGAAGTAAAATCATCATATGCATTTTGGCTATTATTGATAAAGTTATTTTTAAATATGGTATTTTGCATTGCTCCACAACAAGAATAGACTCCTTTTACATTGTTTTGGATTTGATTGGTATAGAGTTGATTAGAGGTAGCGCCTCGTAGTCTGATTCCCCAGTTATTTCCAGAGACATTATTCAAAAAAATATTATTAAAAGAGCAATCATTTAAATATATTCCAAAAGTATTGTTTATTAAGGTATTATTACAGATATAATTATGGGAAGCATATACAAATATCCCGGCGTTAGAATTGATAAAGGTATTATATGATAGTATATTATTTTCTGAATGCGAATAAACACAAATCCCGTAATCTGCGTTAAATAAATTGTTATGGGTAACGGTATTATTCGAGGTAAAAATTGAAATACCCGAAGCATTTGTTAGAGGATAGTCACCTAGTATAGTAAAACCTTCAATGGTACAACCTTTTGCATTTATTTGTATAAAATCCGGGTGATCATGGTGTCCTTCGATATACGTGATAATGGTATTGTTAGGTTCTTCTGCAATGAGTTTTATAGATTTTTCGATGATAATCATTTCATGATACGTTCCTTTTGATACAAGGATTGTATCGTTATCATTTGCAGCTTTAATTGCATCTGAAATAGAGGTATAATTTTCTTTATTCACATGAAGAATATGACCTCCGTTTGAAGGAGAATTCTCTATACAACCACTTACTATGACGCAAATAAAAGAAATGAATAGAGATATATATACAATTTTTTTCTGCATTATTTTTTTCAATCTTCCCCTAGTCTGATAATGAACTGAAAGCCGATTTATCTCTTATAAATTTTTTGGCTTCATCCGGATAGAGATCATTAGAAATTACCGTTCTTTTTCATATTATTAATAATTCGTATTTCTTTTAGTAAATAATTACTCCTATTTTTTTCAAAGTAATGCAGTATAATAATTATTTAATTTATTATATTAGTAAATTAAGATATTTTACCTCTTATAGTAAACTATTTAAAGAAGAAGAGATATTTATACTCAAATACGAGATTAATGGGGGACAAAAAAATGGAAAAGAAATTTGGCCTAGAAATTAGTATATTTCTAGTAATAATGATGATAATGACAAGTTTTGTAAGTGCACTTAATATAACTCCATTCATAACAACGAAACAATCGTATTTTAATCCGTTAAACACAGTAGCAGATCCATATCCTCAGTTTGATGCCTATAAACAAGTATGGAATGGATCAGCATGGGTCGATGAATACACTGTCCCCATAGGAACAATAGTGAGATTTAATATTACTGTCGAATATCATGACATAAATCTTTCAGATAACTGCTATAAAGTCAGTGAAATAGAAATTATTGATAATTTAAGCGATTTTGAATATATAGGTAATACGTCCCTATCAGAGAATGGAATTAATCCAGATAATTATCTAACTATTAATCCAGTTACTCATATTTATAAATGGGATTTTAGTGATTTAATAACTCTCTCCGAAAAACTTACCTTCCGTAATAAAACATTATATCTTGAATTCGATGCAAAGGCAAATACTACTGGCACTTTGATCAATAATGTCAATGTGAATGGTATCGAGCACTGTTGCTACCGACCATGTAGTAGTGAAGCCAATGCAACAGTCATTGTTGGACCAAAACCATTCTCCGCTGTTATTTTAACCAAATACGTCAAAGAACACACCAATTGGGTGAAAAACACCATCGTGAACATAGGAGATACTGTCACCTTCAGACTCCTCATCAACAACACAGGAAACATCGCATTAACCAACGTGAAAGTTACTGATGAGCTCCCCCCGTTCCTATTCTTCAATAACGATGCAAATATCACCCCTACGACCTTTAGCAACCATCATATCGAATGGAACCTTGGGACACTCACGGCGAATCAAATCAAAGAAATCGTCTTCTCCGTACATGCGAACGCATCGGGAAATTCCGATAACTTTGCGATTGTCACAACCGCTCAAGGACCAACAGATGATGACACTGCACATATTATCGTACTACCTCAGGGTAATTTACGATGTACGAAGACAGTATCGGACTTCATCACACAAAAATGGATCGAGCAAATCAACGCGGATATTGGGCATACACTACCATTTAACATCACATTCACCTACTACGGAACAGATACATTAGCGAACATCACAGTCGTTGATACATTACCAACCGGCCTTCAATACGCAAACAACGCAAGCCCAGTAGAAACAGCGAAAAACAATAAGATCATCTATTGGAACCTCAGCAACATACTCACCAATGGACAAAGCATCAGTATTAAATTTGATGCTCTGGTTAACTCCTCTGGCACAAAGATCAACACCGCGAATATAACAGGCACAGAAAATTGCTGCACACTATTGTACTGTGAAGACACCGCGACCGTGAAAGTAGAAGAAACACCTCCCCTAGATCAAGATCTCCGATGTGAGAAAAAAGTATGGGACCCCGTCACACAACAATGGGTCGAGCAAATCAACGCAGAGATAGGGAACACGGTACGGTTTAAAATCACAGTATCCTATTGGGGTTCATTATCATTTTATTACATCTGGATCAACGACACGTTACCAACCTGTTTACAATATAACAACAGTGCGAC
>CABMCU010000069.1 GCA_902384685.1 uncultured archaeon
CCCAAGTGAGCACTATCGCCAGAGGTTCACTTCCCCCCCATGCTCCCGTCGGGAATGGAACACGAATTTACTAGTAAATTAATTTAGATTGATCATGCATGGGGAAGGGATTTGAACACCTAACCTCTTCAAAAGGTTGTTAATCATTCGCACAAAAACATGAGTTAAAACCTTGTTAACACTTTTCTGATTGGCTGTTTAGATAATAAGATTTACAGAAAAATATCATAAGCATATTAAGCTGTGGTGTTATTCTTCATTTAGATTCATATGGAAGCAAGACCCTCGTACGATGAATATTTTATGGAAATGGCTCATGTGGTCTCAAAGCGAAGCACATGTTTACGACGAAAGGTCGGTGCTATTCTGGTAAAAGATAAACATATCTTAAGCACGGGATATAATGGTGCACCGAAGGGTCTGAAACATTGTTCTGACACCGGGTGTCTTCGAGAAAATTTAAATATACCCTCTGGCGAACGACATGAATTATGCCGTGGATTGCATGCAGAGCAGAATGCTATTATTCAGGCAGCGGTTTTTGGTGTCTCGATTAAAGGATCTGTTTTGTATTGTACAAATACTCCTTGTGTCGTGTGTGTGAAAATGTTGATTAATGCAGGTGTTATAGAGATTATATATGGAGGAGAATACCCCGATAATCTTGCAAAACTGATGATTGACGAAAGCAAACTAAAAATAAAAAGATTTAAATAATTGAATTAGATATAAAAATCTAGGTGAAAAAATTGGAAAATTATATATACTTCAGAATTGATTTATTCTGCGAGGAGAATGTATGAAACGGACAAAGTCACTCGTATTGGATGAGAACGAAAATAAAGCAGTCCAATTGTTCTCAGAACTTGGTATGCCTAAGAATCTTGCGAAGACCTTGCTTTACATATCTCAGGTCGATGAATGTCGCTCCGCAGACGTTGAACAAGGGGCAGATCTTCGACAGCCTGAAGTAAGTGTTGCCATGCAAGAAC
The DNA here is from genome assembly GCA_902384685.1 of uncultured archaeon. Taxonomy (GTDB): domain Archaea; phylum Thermoplasmatota; class E2; order DHVEG-1; family DHVEG-1; genus SM1-50. The sequence goes on from CABMCU010000069.1 coordinate 993, forward strand.
TTCGACGAAGAGGTTGGGCAAAGAAACGCGATGAAAAAAAGAAGGGAAAAGGAAGACCTGTTCATCTCTATAAGCTCACTTCAGATTTACCAGAAATCCTAAAGAGCTTCGAAAAAGAAAAGATGAAAGAAGTAGAGGATATTAAAACCGACCTCGATCACCTACATAAACTCATATCTTCAATAGAACAGTAAACTCATCGAAAAGCATTCCCCTCACTTTTTCTATCATTACGTGATAGGGGAGAGTGCATCGGAGTATTAGGCGATCTATAATGATACAAAGAGTTAAAAATATTTTTATTAACAGTAAAAAAGCTGTTGATTCGATTATAATCAAAAACTCTTCTACCCCGTTTGTCGATGATAATTTTTTCTACGTCACCGACCTTGAACAAGGAATATTTGAAGGCTCGTGTGCAGTACTCTATCCCGATGGCGCTCTCGATATTCTGGTTTCCGAGCTTGAATCAGAAAGTGCACGAAAATCTACTGCACATCTAACTGTCTATAAAAAAAAGGAGGAATTTTCGGTATTGCTCAAACAACTAACTTCTTCGAGTAAGACAATCGGAATAAATGCGAGCGGCCTTTCTCATCACGATTTTAATACATTAACAGAGATTTTACCGCAGGTACTCTTCGTTGATGTGTCCGACGGATTTTTCAAAACACGGCTCATCAAAGACGAGCAAGAGATTCAACGAATCAAAAAAGCATGCGTTATTGCTGATGATACTATGGGAATCGTCCCGGATGTACTCTCTGAAGGAATGAGAGAGTACGAACTTGCCGCAGAAATCAATTATTCGCTTCAAATCCTTGGCGCAGAAAAACCCGCGTTTGATACTATTTGTTCCTTTGGGAAAAACACGGCAGAACCACATTACAGCCACGGGGATGTAAAACTTACTAAAGGGGATCTTATTGTGTGCGATTTTGGTGCATGTCTGAAAAAATATAATTCCGATATCACCCGAACGTTTCTTTTTGGAAGAGCGACCGAACAACAGAAGGAGATTTACAAAACAGTGCTCCAGGCACAACAAATCGCTTTTGATGCGATAAAACCTGGGATCATAGCAGGTGACATTCACCATGCGGTAAGCTCTTTTATTGATTCAACAAAATATAGAGGAAGATTCATACATTCCACTGGGCATTCCCTTGGTCTTGCAGTTCATGACGGGCCTGGATTAGCACCAGAAAATACCATGGAGCTTCAAGAAAACATGATACTAACCGTTGAACCAGGAATTTACCTTCCCGGATTTGGGGGAGTACGAATTGAAGATGATGTCCTCATAAAAAAAGGAGGAATGGAGCTTCTAACAAAAAGCCCACGCATCTTCACAGAACTAGAATAGCGACTCTCGTGTTTTTTAGTCTTTATCTCGCTTGTATGTCCAGTTGATCTCAGAATTAATTTTCTTGTATAACTCTGCTCCTTTTTCTAAGATTTTTTTATCATTAAGAACTTCCAAGGACTCATCTGCGAAAATCTTTAAGACTTCCCGTAGCTCTTTCCTATTTGTCTTTAACAGTTCAATGCCGACACGCAACAGTTCATTAATAATTTCTGAAATATCTTCTCCTTCTAACGTAATATTAATTTTTACCATTTATTTCCCTCGATTTACATTCTCCCTTTATTACAAAATATTGGTGTTGTATCCTGCCATAAAAACCGCCACTTATATAGTTTTTCATAACATTCTTTTCATGTCTTCTTTGTCGAATAAAAAAATACAAAATTACCGTTCTCTCTTTTTTTATAAATGTACAAAACTGCATACAAGGAAAATCATATATTCCTTCCGAAAAAGCATAGGAGGTCAATTATACTCTACTTCGAAGGCGTATTTCTCTTCAAACGCCTTAAACAATAATTCTTAATAATGAGTTGCTCTTTCTATTTTATCATGGTCGGTGACCGAGAACCTATTGTCAACCACACAGAAACAATCACTGCAGTGACAACTGTATCACTTGTAAGCTTGGGCATACTCCAGATTATTCTTGGAGAAACAATCTCTCGGAGTGTTGCACTTACTGCAAACGGTATCGATTGCATTGGTGACGGGTTTGTCTCAGGGATTGTCTGGGCAGGACTTCGATTCTTTAAAAGACCAGCAGATAAACGATTCCATTTCGGCTATTACAAGGTTGAGAACCTTGCATCTATCGCTGCAACGATACTCATGTTTTTGTTCGCAGGATATATCATTTATCGATCCTATAATCAACTAGTAAATCCTCAAGTCATACAACTTCCTCTCGTTGGTGCTATTGTGGCATTTACTGCTGCACTAGTTGCTATAGGTCTTGGTGTGTATAAAATCATTACAAACCTACATACGAACATGAGCTCTGTAAAACTCGATGCCTTTAACACCATCAAAGATGGGACAACGTCATTTCTTACTGTTGTTGCGTTACTACTTTCCTCCTTTGGATATCATATTGCAGATCCGTTGATTGGCTTCATCATCGCTGGCATCATCGTCACGATAGGATTTGCCGCTATGAAAGAAGCAGGGTACATACTTGTGGATGCTTGTGACGGTGATTGTCTCATGTATAGTGTACTCATTAAAACCTATGCAGAACGCGTGAAAGGAGTCCAAGCTGCTCAGGTCGTTCGCCTACGAAGAACAGGTCCTGTGATCCAAGGTGAACTTGAAATTACCGTTCCTGGGGAGATGTCAGTGTCAGAACTCGACAAAATACAAACAGAAATTATCAGGATATCCAGTGAAAAAATCTCAGAGCTCGAACGATTGACTATTACTGCAGTACCCCTCGAAAAATAAGAAAGAATAAGGCTGGGGTTTTACCTTATTTTAGATTTTTTGTAAACGTTGATATAGTTTTACGACTGCTTCCACCGCTGCTTTTCCTCGTTCGATGCGATCTTCAGCTTGGAGTCTGGTCATCCCTGGGCCAGAAATCCCAAGACCTACTGGTTTGTTGAATTCTAATGCGAGGTCAGCGATTTTTCGGGCAGCATGTTGGATGACTAGATCATCATGTTCGGTTTCTCCTTCAATTACTGCTCCTATGGTGATAACACCATCGATATCCTTACGTGCTAGTAATTTTTTAATCGCGAGAGCCATGTCAAAAACTCCGGGGACTTTCACGACTTTAGTAATTTCTGCCCCTAAAAATTCTGCGTGTTCTTTTGCTCGTTCGAACATCATCATTGTGATGTCATAGTTAAAATCAGACACAACAGCTCCGATTCGTATTGTTTCTTTCGCCATTTTTTTTACCTCCTTTTTATTGTACTGGACCTGCGTCTTCAAACCCTTCGCGAAGACCACAACCAGCGTGTTTGGTAAGATTCTCAGGATGAAACAACAGATCAATGACGTTTTGAGCATGCTCGCGGGTTCGTTGATCTGCAAGCTGTACAAGCTCTTTGTTATTGCATGCCTCATCCTCATAAACAAAAACTTCGATGATATGTTTATTACAAAGCAACTGCGTATAGATAAGCCCAGTGCTTGCTTCATGGGCGCATTGTTTATCAATAGGTTTTGGACCAGGCATGCCAAGTGCCATGACAATGTCGCAGGCGTGTTCATCAAACAATTTTTTACAGGCGACTGGTAAATCTTTTATCCCGGGAACTGTGTATCGAATTATCTTGAACCCCGCAGAGAGAGATTGTAGTTCATTTACCGCTGCATGTGTCATATCATAGCGAGCAAACGTGGTGTCTGCGATACCAATACGTTTCATATTTTCCCTTCAATACGTTGCATTTTTTTTTGAAACTCGTGTGCAGCAATGACTTTTTGGATAATCCTGCGGGTGCCCTCGAGATCACTTCCGCCTTCGTATTTGTGGAGTCTTACAAGCTTTACATTGAGTTTTCTTTTTTTCAACTCGTTTTTAATCTCGGCATCATTGTGAATCTGATCAAAACCAAGAGCGATGATATCTGGTTTAATTTCTTGAACAATTGTATACATGTCATCCTCATGTCCCAGATATGCTTCATCGACTATCTTGAGTTCTTTGATGAGATTTAGCCTAATCTCCTGGGGGGTGATCGGGATGTGTTTGAGTTTCTGTACTGTTGAATCTGTTGCGACGACAACCACGAGTGTGTCACCTAGTTTTTTTGCTTCACGGAGATAATAAATATGTCCCATGTGCAATAAATCAAAAGTCCCGGTTGCCATTACTTTGACCATTTCTTCCACGCTTTTATGATGTCGTTTCCCTCAAGAAAGATAAAATTATTTTTTTCAGCATATTTCCTTGCATCTTCTTTGGGCATTGCCTTTCCATTTTCTCCCATTATTTCACAGCCACTTCCAACTGGGGTGAGTCCTGCCATCTCAAGCAACGAAATAACTAGCTCCGTATGACCTTTTCGCTCATTGAGCAATTTTTCTGAAGAAATACCGATTGGAATGTGTCCAGGGGATCGAAATTCTTTTCCGAACTCTTTAACAGCTGTAATACTATCTTGTTTTTTGGTGGTGTTAATAAGTTCTGCGAATTTCTTCATGGTGAAACTACGATCATTATCAGTGATTCCTGTGAATGTCTTCCGGTGATTAATATAAAGGGAGAACGAGGATTTAGTGTCGTAAGGGATGTCATTGGGGATAAGTTCTTTGAAGATAGGGTATTGTGTGCTCACGTCAGAAAATAAGTCCGAGAGGAAGGGAAGTTGTAGTTTCTTTGCAACAGGATTGGAAACCATGAGAAAGATGAGTCCTCCCCCGTCTTTTCGCATTTGTTTAATTGCATTAGGAGTAATGAATTGGGAGGCGAGAACGATATCTGTTTCGCTTTCTCTGGAGTCGTTATCATACAAGAGAATAAAGTGTCCTTTTCGCAGGGATTCGATAGCCTCTTGTATTATGCTAATAGATTCACCTGAGGAGGACATTTCACTATATAAAATAAATATTGGGATATTACTCAGAAATGGGTCGACTTGGTTTTGATTTACTTCGAGAAACCACATACCGAGTGATATACCCAGCAATCCTATTTCTCAAAAGATTACTACTCACTGTCACAAGTAGATCAACCTTTTCTTTATTATTCTGAAAATCACCAGAAAATTGATCTGGATACTTCTTCACTAAATCAATCGCAACACTCTTAATATGCGTCTGTCGTATATTACCCAGGTAAATCACCCTTTAGATATAGAGCGACGGAATAGTGTTTTGTTATTTAAAGTTACTGAGAGGAACCTTTTCTTAATAACACATATCTCTTTTTTTTAAATCAACTTAGAATTCAACAAGAAAAGATTGAGACGATCTGTTTATACTCCTCCTACATATTCATCCTTATCATACGGAGTTGCCATCTCTTCTTTAATTGCTTCTGCGAGACGTTTAATTCCTTCAATAATTATATCATCGTCTGAATACGAGAAATTTAATCGCATCGAGTTATAATTGCTACTATCTGGGTAAAATGAATCCCCGACCACATACGCGACCTTTTTAGCAATCGCTCGTTTTAACATAAGACGCGTGTTTACATTTTTCGGTAATGTCACCCACAGAAACATCCCACCACCTGGGACCGTCCATTTCGCGCCCTCTGGGAAATATTTTTCAAGTGCTTTTATCATTACGTCTCGTTTATGACGGTATAACTGTTTGATATGTTGAATTTGTATATCTAGATACCCCCCTTTGATGTATTCATAGGCGACATATTGTACAAACATATTTGAACAGAGATCACTAGATTGTTTCGTCAGAGCAAACTTATTGATGATTTCTTCAGATGCGATCACCCAGGCAAGTCTAAATCCCGGAGCAAGTACCTTTGAGAATGTCCCAATATAGATAACGCGCCCTTTGGTGTCTAGGGATTTAATCGAAGGGAAAATAGGTTCTCCTTCAAAGACCAATTCGCCATAAGGATCATCCTCAACAATTAAGAAATCATACTCTGAAGCGATCTCGATAAGTTCCTTCCGATGTTCCAAAGAGATGCTTTCTCCAGATGGATTCTGGAACGTTGCCACTGCATAAAGAAACTTCGGGGAAATACCAGTTCGGTGAAGACGCTTGAGGTTTCTACGCAACGAATCAATATCGATACCTTCGTCATTCATTGGTATACATTCACAATTACCCTGATACGCATGAAACGCCTGGAGCGCCCCTAGATAGGTTGGTGCACTCGTAATATAGGTATCACCAGGGTCTAACAAGTTAAAGGCGACAAAAGAGAGTGCCTGTTGAGCACCACTTGTAATCAGGATGTCATGCAGTTCACAGTCAATATTCTTTTTATCTCTCATCCTCTGTGCAAGGACGTTTCTAAGCTGCGGTAAACCCTCGGTTGTTCCGTATTGAAGGGCATTGTGAATATCGGTCTTAAAAACTTTCTCGATGCATTCATGAATGATATCTACCGGAAACGCCTGAGGACTTGGTAACCCCCCTGCAAGAGAAATGAAACCTGGGCTCTGAGTCAATTTTAATAACTCTCGTATCTCAGAGGATTTCAGGGATTTTGATCGTGCTGAGAATAAACGTTCGTAATTAACTACCATAAAAATGCCCCGTGCCTGTAATCAGTTCTCTTATTTTAAAATTTGGGATATTCTCAAACACTCATTTTCTCATTAAAAAACGTTATGCATATGTTCAGTTCAACATCCATCTCTTTAAACAATCGATATAGAATTGCAGATGATCTTCAGTCAAATATTGAAACATCACGTTGGCGTCTAGAACATTTACTCTAGTTCTGTTTTCCCTTCTCGTTTGATAAGATTTTTTTCTTTTATTAGATATTATTTATATTTTTCTAGAATTGCATAATCTTTTCTTAGGACTTTTGCAACATACCCTTGGAAAAAATTTGGGAATATTTTATTCGTAATAGAAAGCAACGCCCACGCTTTTTTATATGCAGAAATATACTTTTGATCGGTTGTTAATTTACTTTTATTGTAATAGGTTCTTGTAAGTCTGGAGATTTTATTTTGCATCTCTGTTTGATATATCTCTAATGATGGAAGCACCCCTCGAACATATTTAGCGGCAATACATCCAGAAAGACTCCCCGAACAGATCGCATGATGGATTCCAGCTCCAGTCGCTGAATCAACTAATCTTGCTGCATCCCCTACAAACATGACATTATCTTGTACTAATGGTTGTAATGGTAACCCCGATGGTACACATGATCGAAACGTAGACAGTACTGTGCAGTTACCATCAGTGATGAAATTAATATAGTTCTTTAGTAACTCATCTAAATCTACTTTTTGTCCACCAGGTATACCTAAACCAATATTTGCTAGTGTATTACTTTTTGGGAAAACCCATGCATAACCAAATGGTGCATAAGGTGTATGGAACCACATTTTCTGAATCAGGTTGTTAAAATTGCTTTTCACTCTACTTTGAATACATACACCAATATCCTCTGGTTTTAAATGAGTTTTTAACCCAATTCTTCTTCCCACTTGACAGGCAATACCACTCGCATCGATTATAACCCTTCCACTGATGTTTTCTTCGTTATCCAATATTACATTGTTTGGTGATTTGAAATCGCTCATACTCACACCGAGGAAGAGTGTAACACCTTTTTTTTCAGCTTTTTCTAATAAACTTTTTTCAACATAGTTTCTATCAATAATGAAAATTTTTTGTGTCTTCAATTTGAAGAGATATTCCTTAAAAGTTGATACATTAATTTGAACAAACTTTATTTCATTTTTAGGACAATTGATTTTATCTAATTCTAATAATTCTCCTGTGACATCAGCGATACCTTCTCCGCAATGAGGTGGAGAAAAAGGTTCCTTATGACGTTCAACTAAAGCGACATTTACTCCTTTTTCAACTGCGTTGATAGCCGCAGAGGCACCAGCTAAATTACCACCAATTACAATGACATCAAACATACTCTTCTAAAGTAATGAAATTTAAAAGCTTATACTTAAATGTTGATACGTTTTATGAGATTGTTTTTAGAACATCTGTATTTAAATAGACGACTTTTTATCCTATTACTTGAAAAATCAAACAAGGCGACTAAGATGAAATTAGGATTTAAAATTCTTGAATATTTACGTCTTTTTCGTTTTCATGCGGTATCCATGGAAACAACGATTATTCTCATTGGTGCTCTTATCATGGGTCAGCGTGACTTATTATTGTTAAGTGTTATTTTTCTTATAGGATTTTTTGGTCATATCTGTGGATATGTATTAAATGATTATGCAGATATTGAGGTGGATAAAATATCTCATGATCTAAGAGAAAAACCACTTGTTAGTGGTACAATTCCTAAAAACAATGCTCTTATCATTGGTTTTGTAACAGCACTTATTTCCTATATACTTGTTATAATCTTTTTTCCCTATGTACAAACCTTATTATTTTTAGGTTTAACTACTGTGTTAACTATTATCTATAACTTCTTAGGTAAGAAAATACCTGGATCTGATGCTATTGTTGCGGCAACCGTTGTTTTATTCTTTTTAATGAGTGCAAGTAGTGTAAATAAACCACTTACCAATCTAGTGTATATCGTTGGTTTGATATTTCTCTTTGATATAATATTTATAAACATTGTTGAAGGTGGTCTTAAGGACGTCGATCATGACTATCTCAGTGGAGCTAAGACATTAGCAACCGTAACAGGCGTGAAGGTAATAGATGGAAAACTAATTACTACGGGAAAATTTTTAGCGATTTCATATACAATTAGAGCAGTCTACATTGGTATGATTATTTTATTAGGTTTTCAACCTAAAATTAAAATTTGGTTATCAACTAATTTTTCTAATATTATTGTTGCAGTAGTCGCAATTATCTTTATGATTATTGTACTCTTTGGCTCTTACAAATTTTTAAATCTAAAGGTCTTTAATCGGTCAAAAATGAAAAAGTTATATGGTGGAATAAATGCTGCTTCCGCCATTTTATACATAGTAATGCTGTACCCAATTTTAGGGCTGGGAATAGCTCTGTTTCTGCTTTTATTTCCTGTTACCTGGTATACTGTTTTTAACACAATTCTTTACGGCAAACCTATGGAACCGCGAGTATAACCAAAAAGGTTTAGGAAAAATTACGATATGATTTTCAGTTAACAGGAAAACACATTAGAAGATCAGTCTATGAATCAAAACACATGAGAACGTTTGAATTTCATGTAATATTTTTAAATTAATTATACATTATCTGAATTTATTTTCATCTAAATCGTATGAATTCTGCGATGTGTGTTTCATCGACTGATTCGTATTCCGACCCAACTTTCAAAGAACCTTTACATGATACATGAAATCTCCAATAATGCATCCTGAGCATCATTTTCACATGATGTATTTTTAAGACGTTCATTGTGACATTAAGCGTTACATTTTCTGTATTTGTTTGCAAGACAAACCTATGTGGTATACTTTTTCCGTTTTCCATATAAAGATCATCACCAACAAAATCAATGCTTTGCGGTAATACGTTGATATACCCTTCTTTTATCTTATTTATTACCAATAATGGTTGACCTACATTCATATCTTTAAAAATAGTCGCCCACGTAATAGTGAAGGTTTTAAAATTTATTTTCCCCCAGAACCATCCGAGATTTGTTGCCGCCTTTGATCTCACATCCCAATTATGATCATGATACCCTATTCCACTAACGTTTATTTGTTTATTATTCACTTTAATTGTACCTTTTACATCTGCTCTTGGTAATAGCACAGCCCACCAGTCGCCACCAGGGTTTCTCCCTTTCCAACCCCGTGTTTGCCCTTCAAACCTTAGATTTGCTGATGTATCGTTGATTTCAAATGTAAGATCATACGCCCAGTTTCCGGTATTTTTGTCAATATATCCGTTTATTACTTGTTTACCATCTAATTTTACTGAAGGAATTTCATGTAACGCCTCAAAATTTCTTAGAGCGCATCTTTTTCTATGATGTACAACTAATTCACCATCTTTATAAATATCTAGCCTTTGAAAGATGAGCACCAATCGTTTTTTTATTATGCTCAATAGCCGAACACTCATCTGAGCACTATATCCATTATCAAAAACGGCATCAAAATACCACCATTCTGTAAAACGTGGTGCTTCTGATTCATGAAACCCATCATCTTCAATTGAAATATCCTCTGGTAAAAAAACAAATTGACTGTTTTTATTGTTTTTATAGATTCCATTTTCTGTATCATTCATCTTAAGTATAGTAGAAAAAATCATCCCAATTATTCGAATGAAAAAGAAATTGATATTTATCATGACGATCTATTTTGATATTCAGAATGATATTTATGTTATTTTTCATTAAAACGATAGTTTCTATATTGATCGAAACAAAGATGCAAATCGGAAGATTTGGGCTATAAATAGTTAGAAATTGGATCAGAAACACTGATATCAAAGTGACTGAAAGCTACATTCATAGTTTTAAATCCTACTATAATCAATATAATAAAAGTTGAATTTATCATACTCCCAGATCCCACGAAGTTGAGAGAGGAAAGTATGAGGGTAAAAACAGAGTTTGCCAAAAAACACAAACTCTGGTTGAATTTTCTCCGAGAAGGGACGATGGGCCCGGCAGGATTTGAACCTGCGACCAACTGGTTATGAGCCAGTCGCTCCACCAGTCTAAGCTACGAGCCCAATGATATGACCAGCCCCTATCGGTCTCCTACTACTTAAAATTTAAAGTTACCTTGCAAGAGTAAGGTTCATTAATGAAAAGAAATATCAGTGCTTGTCATGAGGGAGTTAATCACGTTAGCAAAATATCCATTCTTACACGACACCCGACAGTACATTAAAGAAAACGGTCCGTCTGTTGATGAACTACTTCATAATCTCCCGTATGAACGAGCACGAATCATCGGTATTGAACGATTAGACAATGCCTTTAAAAATCGAGATGTAGGTAATAGAAGTCTTGTAGGTGACTCTGATTGTATTATGGAAATTTTATCGTATCCCTTAGCAAGGATGGTTGCTGTCTGTATTGGGGATTCATATTTTAAAAAACGATATGCTCTGGGCGAGGCATATCATATATACAAATATCTCCTCAATGAACCTACTTCTTTTCTTCTTGTGGTTGCACAGGAACTTAACGTTACTGTTCAATATAGCTTTGACAAAAATATAATTAAAATCTTTTTCAAAGACTATCTCCGGAACGCACCTACCCGATATAGAGAATGGAAAATAGTAAATCGAGGTATCAGTGGCGGTTTCCTCACGATTTCTCATAAGGATCTAGCCAGAATACTTTTAGAATCATTGCGAGAACGGATCAACGAGGAACTCCTCGCCAGAGAATGTGATCAAAGCGTCTATAATATGTTCTCCTCAGATATTCAACGGTTTCAGAATATGTTGGTAATGCAGAAGAAAAAATTCGAGACAGCACCGGTCGGCAAAGTCAGCATCGAGAAACTTCCTCCCTGCATGAAGGATATTTTATCGGCGATTCAGTCCGGTGAAAACGTCCCGCATATGGGTAGATTTTCGTTAGTCGCGTTTCTGAGTTCTCTCAAGTTAAGTTCTAATGAGATTTTAAAACTTTTTAGTTCAGCCCCTGATTACCAGGAAGATAAAACAAGATATCAGGTGGAGCATATCACGGGTACGTCGTCATCAACGGAGTATAAATGTCCCGGGTGTGAAAAAATGCGGACCTATGGGATTTGCCCGGTTGATAAAATGGATGACGTATGTAAAAAGGTACGCCATCCGCTGAGTTATTATAGCGATAAATGGAAACAGGAGAAGAAGAAACCATGAAACATTTTGTGACATTTGAAGGGATTGATGGTTCAGGGAAATCCACGATATCAAAGTTGATTTCTGAGAAATTACGATCCACTGGATACGATGTGGTCTGGACGTTTGAGCCAACTGATTCAGCGGTAGGGAAATATGTTCAGGAATGCATCCGGTCACAATCTGATCCTTTTGTCATCTCACTTACTTTTATCGCGGATCGCATCCAGCATTGCAAAAAGATTCAACAGTGGCTAGATAAAGGTAAAATCGTGTTATGCGACAGATACGCAGAGTCAACGTATGCATATCAGGCTGCTCAGTTGGAGGATCAAGTGAAGAATCCTTTGAAATGGTTGCAGAGCCTTTCCCATAGTCGTATTCTTGTACCTGATCGCACGTTCCTGTTTGTGATAGACCCAAAAGCATCTCTTGCTCGGATTCAACATCGAATAGAGTTGATTCCGTTCGAGCGTCTTGTGTTTTTAGAAAAGGTTCATAGAAATTATCTTACGGTTTCAAAAGGAAAACGTTTTGTCCATCTTGATGGAACAAAACCGATTGATGAGTTAGTAAGGCTCTGTTATGAGGATATTCTTCGATGATAGGCTTCAGATATAAGAAAAAAATCTAATACCTAGCGGCATTCCCCCTCAGCTGGATTAACACCATCTCGTACTCTTATTTGGCCTCTTCAGCGTCTTCTTCATTCTCCTCGAAATCACCTTTTTTATTAGACGCAAGAAATCGAGCTCGCTGACCAACAATAAAAAGTTTCGCGATGAACGTGATTTCGTTTGCCTCTTCCTTACTTGATACTTGTCCAACGATTAGCATAGTTATCAATCAATAGTGTTGTCTTTCTTCTTTTAAAGGATTTGTTGTACAAGCGATACCACTTTAAGGAAAATTGTTATCAAAACACTTGATGATAACATTTTCTTGTTGTCACTTAAAAATATATCATATCCAGAAATCCAATCCTTTCTGCTCTGTTGCTGTGATATCAGATAACCCAAATGCACCCTGCACATAATTCTCAATCATCTTTTTATACCATTCAAGATCGATTTCATTGCGATCCTTCATCAAGTCGACTGGGTACATGAAATCAATCGGTTTTACCCCACTTTTTGACGGTTTTGCGATTCCAGGCAGCGGTTTTTTCGTAATCACAAACTTCATCTTCACCCTGGTTCGAATCGGGCGACCAAGCAGTTTCTCGAGCGCCTCTGCACGCTTCCCAAATGTTGATGATGATCCATCTTGATTTAACTTATATCGCTTCTCCGGCTGAACCGCTTGCACGAGTGTCAAATCATTCAAATCAACGTTAGTAAGATCTAACTGAGAGACAATTTCTCTTGTATTATTTTTAATACTATTTTTCACTGCAGTTCGGGCATCGTCTTCTTTTTCCCAACTTGGGTTCTCTTTTAATACGGTCATCATAATTTCTGCAAGGACTTTGCGCGCGATATTCGCCTTATCAGATCCTTTGAAATTGTTTCCTTTCGTAATCATCTCTATTTTTCCGTTTTTCGCATCAAAAATAAGGTAATTTTTATGCTTGACAAAGATCATGGCATCATGCTGTTCAGCCTCTAATTCGAAATCAGGATACTTCAGCTCTTTCTGCCATTTCACATTACACTGTTTAATTGCAGCTAAGGCGACCTCTGGTTTAGTGATCCATTTGTCGTCTTCAACGCCAGGCAGAATACCTACTGCTTTGGAAAACTCAGGGATATTCTTTACCGAACGAGAACAACCCATATAAATTCCATCTGTATCCCCGTACACCACCCGAATGTTCTCGTTGCTGAGATATTCAAGGGTATCAGCAAGGATCATCTGTCCTTTCGTGGTAATCGCGGCAGCACCCCAGAGATTAAACTGTCTCCCCGTCACGGTCGGTGCCGCAAGAATACCATGAGTCCCTGCATTCCTAGCGCCCTTCATACTCTGATACATCATTTTTAGGCGGGTCAATTCAACGTTCCGTGCTTTGGTATTCGCATCTTTTAATTCTCGTTTTATCTTAGCTATCATGTTCATGATACCGGTCATCGCGCAATTGACGACGCCAGGGTTTTTGTCGATCCGTACCCCGATCATATATCCTCTATCCGCATAGGAATCCTGCTTTGTAATCTCTCGCCAATTCACATCCCTGTCTTTAAAAAAATCTTCAGGAAGTTTCTTGAGCCACACCCAGGCATCCGGTGACTCATTCTTTTTCGCTAGTTTTACAGTATCTGCACCAATGTTCATGGCTTTTAAAATCGTCGGATACATCGCACCGACATCAGCGACCACTACATGATACCAGGGGATGAAATGTGAATGCGCTTCTTTGTCAGGTTTAATGGTCATACCACCAGGCATATGGTAGTTCACAACATCCTCGTTATCATCACTCTGCTGCTCTTTATATATCACATATGGGTACTCTACCCAGTCAGGCATCTCCTCTCCATACTTCAATACTCTAATAAAATCCTTTGAAAGCTGCTCCCTTCGCTTCTTCGCCAACCGAATAATATCCTCTTTCCTCGTCTGTCCTCCAAAATCCTTTACCAAGACCTGTGAAACTGATTTCACACGACAAATCGGTGGGATAATCTTTTTATGCAGAGCCCCTTGGAGCAACGCCATGTGATCCCACATGTTCACCGCACCAGAAGAAAGCAACATATCGAAAGGCATACATGTGGTAAATGACAGCGGAAGCGCCTGTGAAATCAAATTCAAGGTGACTCCTATCTGTTCTTGGACATCCTGCTTGTTGTATGTCATCGTCCGGTTATCAAGTTTAATCTGCGATGGCTCTAAGTACACCCGATTTTCAACAAGGACATTGAGAAATGGAGCAAGTGTTTTTAATCGAAAATCATCGAGCCATGGGTAGAACTTTCGTGCAGCAAGATACGTATCAAAGCTACATGGATAAATCTGCACAATTTCACCACTCATAACTCCAAAATGAAACGATTTATCCTCCCGGCAATATTGGCTAACAAAATTTTGAAATATTTTCTTTTCCTCAACCGACAATTGATCTGATTTGTTCTTGAGGAGCCAGTTGATTCGATCATGCAGATGAACATTGTCAAAACCAATGATGTTATGTCCTGAGATGATATCAGCATCTTTTGCAAGTTTGCAGAACGATAGCAGATGAGGTATCTCTTCATCTATGTTATGGGAGAGATATTGATCGACCTCAACATCCTTCCAATGCGACGGGCTCTCCGTAATTTCAAAACTGAATTCTTCCTTTGAAAGATTTTTCTCTGACTCGATAGCAATGTTAAAACAGGCGTACCCAAGGATATCGATAGGAATCTGCGTGTTTCCCTCTTCATACTGAGTGGTTTCAATATCATAAACCAATACCTTAAGATTTGTTTTTTCTCCTTTTGTATCAAATAACCAGGCTGCTCCTTCTGCTGCAAGGTCAACCAATGCCCGCTGATGGTAGGGGATATCATGCTCAGCAGTGTACAATTCATGTTCAAAAAACAAATAATCACTTATCTCAGGGACCAGGTAAGATTCTTTCGTGTATACTTTAAAGACATCTTGTTTTTTAGTAAAATCACAGAAACTCTGGTATGATTCAAGTTCCCCAATTGATGTGATTTTTGATAGTTTTGGATGATCTGTTTTGTTTTGATTCCACTGTTCGATAAGTTTTTTACGAGCGGTTTTCGCATCTACTGTTGTAGGGGAAAACGCTAGAAAATACGGATGATGTAACTCTGAGACAAGTTGTGGTGGCTTCCCCTGAAAATAGAGATAAATTGGTGAGAGCCCCAATAGAAGATCTGTCATAGTCTTATTTTCCCCGATGTCGTTTTTTACCGTTAATACATTGGTTGTACTTAAACCTTAGAATTAGTATTATAAGATGGGTGCGAGATATTTAGTCGCGAATTTATGACAACACAGATAGTATTTTCTGATGAATTTAACAAACATGATACCGCAGATCATCCGGAAAACGCGGACCGTCTCTATGTAATGCTTGACGCTCTTGAACAGGCACCGTTTTACAAAAAGTTACAATTCATTAAGCCAGAGATGTTACCTGAGAAACTGCTGTATGAAGTACATTCGGAGGAGATGATACAACGTATTAAGGAGATTAGTGAACATGGGGACTCCTGGATTGATTTGGATACGTATGTCTGTAAATCAGATTACGAAACCGCACGGCTCGCCGCAGGCGGGGTCGTTTCTGTTTGCAGAAATGTTATTGAGGGAGATGTTTCAAATGCTTATGCGTTGGTGCGGCCTCCTGGTCATCATGCCTCTGCTGAGCGTTCTATGGGTTTCTGTTTGTTTAACAACGCAGGACTTGCAGCCCATGACCTGTCGAAGAGGGGGAAACGAGTCCTCATCTTTGATCATGATGTTCATCATGGGAATGGAACTCAATCGATTTTCTACAAGCGAAAAGACGTCATGTATCAGTCATTTCATTTATCACCGCATTACCCGGGTACAGGAGATATTTGTGAAATCGGTGAAAGGGAAGGTAAAGGGTTTACGATAAACGCTCCACTCGGTTTTGGTCATAGTGACGATGCTGTCTTACAACTCTTCAACGAGATATTTATCCCAATCACCACGCAGTTTAAACCACACATTATCATCATTTCTGCAGGGTATGATTCCCACCATTCTGATCAACTAGGTGGACTTAAACTCACCGCGAATTTCTTCGGTGAAATGATCAAACGATTCCAAGAGGTTCAACCAAGAATCGTGTGTACTTTAGAGGGGGGATATAATCTACAATGGATCGGCAAATGCTTGTTGTCCCAAGTCGGACAATTAATGTCGTATCCGCTTCAGTTTGACGACCCGGTAAAAGGAAATAACGACGTCACAGTTATCGTTGAAAAAATGAAAAAAGAATTAGGACCTTATTGGGATCTCTGAAGCATTCAATCAAAAATCAAACCCATGCCGGTGGCAGCAGAATCCTCTTGCTCTCTGATTTTTTCATCGATTTTTTTTGCCTTTTTATCAGGAACCTTTTTCATCCCAAATTCTTTAGCAAGTTTTTCTGCACGCTTCAGTCCTTCTGGACTTCCCTCAACTTTCAGGTAAGATCCTGTTCCTTTCATTTCAAGTGAATTTGCATCCCGTATCACGATGCTTTGTCTGTTGACAATATCATCTTGGAGCATAGTTTGTATTTTTCCGGTTTCTGCAGATTTGACTTCAAAGATCACATAGGACATGTAAGATCACCTTGTGTGTGCGGATATAATTATTCTATATAAATCTACTCCTACTTCAACATAGTTCCTTTCTCATCGATTTCTTTCCGTCGTATTCTGGAGGAGCTAATCGGTTTTCCATCTTCCGAAAGAATAAAGGGAATGACAATGATTTGTAATGGTTTTTTCCCCAGGAATTTTCGCTTTCTATTGATTTCTTCCGCGGTCGGTTGAGTTTCCGGGGAAACGACAATTGCATCGAAATCTCTTTTTAGTGTTGGACCAAATTTATTGGAGAGCGGTTGAATAATAGCCTGCCCAATGACATTTTCTTCTGTTAAGAAATACTCTATCGATTGTTTCCTCTTTTCAAACGATACAATTCCTTCTTTCTTTTTAACCATTGAAGCGGATGCCACACCAATAAAAACAGAACCCTTAGGTCCTGCGACCTGAAACGCTTTTCTGAGGAGTGCTTTATGTCCTTTATGTAGAGGATAAAACGTACCACCGAGACATACGTTCATACGAGTAACTAATGCAAGAGAATCTTTAAATGTATCTTTTCGGAAAACTATTTATTTCTATGACATATGCTATTTTTATTAAAAGGATGGGATCATGAGTAAAATAAAAGTTACGTTTTTCGTGTTACTGCTGAGCTTTTTATTATTGAACGGACTATCAGTACTTTATCTTACTGAACAAACTACTGCAGCTGGAAGAGAAATTTATGTCGATGATAGTTTCTCATACCCTCGAGATGGTACTGCTGAACATCCGTATCAAAAAATAACCGAAGCTCTTAATCTCGCCGCCGAAGGCGATACTATTTATGTTTTCGGTGGAACATATAATGAAACTCTTACTATCAAAAAACATGTTTCTCTTATCGGAGGAATCGATGATCAACCAAGTATCATTTCTCGTGGTGTTGAGTTGAAATACCTTATCAATATTAGCGCAGATTCCGTGACTTTAGAAAATTTTATCATAGAAGATTCAAGGCGTCATATTACCTCACAACATGGCGCGCTTATCTATGTGTCATCGAATAACGTTGTACTACAAAAGAACGATATCTCACAATGTGATCTTTGGGGTATCTACCTTGATTCATCTGATGGTAATACAATTCAGGGGAATACGATAAACGGTACCAAAGGAATTTTCGTATTATCTTCGAATAATAATGTTTTTTCAAATAACACTATCTCCAATTCAAGCGATGCTGGGATAAACCTCCGATCTTCAAAAAGAAATATCCTGTCTCAAAATCGTTTCATGGCGAGTAATTATGGGATTTATACTAAAGACTGTTCGAATATGAATATTACACAAAACATCTTTACAAAAAACGCTTTCTATGGGATATATACAACCGAAGATAAAAATGATATCATCCAGGCGAATAAGTTCAACAACACCAATAGTGGAATTACTTTGGGTTCCTCTAATTGCACTATTGCTGATAATATTTTTAATTATGGTCAAATTGGTCTAACTCTTCAAAAAACCGAATGTCAAATCTTCAATAATTTCTTTCAAAATCTAAGCTCTATAGGTATTTCTGCACTTCAGGGAAGTAATAATAATGTAATATATCTAAATCATTTTTTCAGAAATAACGTGAATGCACGGGAGAAAGGAAGCAATCATTGGAATAATGAGACAAAAGGGAATTATTGGGATGATTATAAAGGATGTGATAGAGATCTCGATGGTATCGGTGATATTCCTTATTTAATTGCTACAGATGGTCAAGATCATTATCCTGTTGGTGTTTTTTTAAAACCCCCACAAAAGCCTTCTGATCCTTCCCCTGCGGATGATAGTGAGAATGTTGGGTTAATAGTGACATTATGGGTGAAGGTAATGGATCCTGATAGTAGCATAATCCCAGATGTCACATTCTATAACGCATCGGATAACTTCAAATTAGGTTCTGTTAAGAACGTGATGAATGGTAAAAACGCCTCTTTTAGTTTGAGATTACGGTTTAATATGACCTTTGCTTGGTATGTAATAGTGAACGATAGTCTGCAGGAAAATCAATCTGATATTTGGTTTTTTACGACAAAGCAACGACCTTTCGAGAATCAAAAACCAATAGCTATTCCAGGAGGACCCTATGTAGCGAAACTGAATCAACCGGTTTTTTTTAATGGGTCTCAGAGCATGGATCCTGATGGAAATATTAGTTTTTATCGTTGGAATTTTGGGGATGGGAGCAGTCAAATTCTCGATGATGCACCGGAGCATGTTTATAGTGATCCTGGGGTGTATACTGTTACTTTAACGGTGGTTGATGATGACGGACGAAGTAGTATGGCAAACACGACAGTGACTATAAAAAGTAGTATTTTTGATAATCGTCCTCCAATTGCTATGTGTACTGCTCCTTCAACTATTTCAGTAAATAAAGAGGTGAGTTTCGATGCTTCTATGAGTAACGATTCAGATGGTACAATCGTTGGTTATCGTTGGGATTTTAACGGTGATGGAACATTTGATACCGATTGGTTGACCACGCCAATAATCATCTCGACGTTTTCTTCTGCGGGTTCTTTTATTGTGACCTTGGAGATCATAGATGATGGAGATAAAGTCAGCTCATATTCAACAACTGTTTCTGTCACAGAGGTTCAGAAAAAAACACCTGGTTTTGAAATCCTTCTTGTCTTGCTTTCCATACTTATTGGCCTCTTCCTATACTATAAACAGAAAAAATAAAAGATCTCGTAGGAAATATTGCTATATCTTCTATCTATTTAAATGAAAAATTATAAATACCTTAGAAAATCACACTAATTTTGATGTGGTACTATATTACTAAGAGACAATCTACTATTACACGGATCGCAGGAATTTGTGGTATTTTCATCCCTGTTGTGATTTTCATCTGCCTGGGGCTCTCCTTAATTTCATCCCCATGGTTCATCTGGACACAACACGCGTTAAGTGACCTTGGTATCCAACAGAATACAGCAGTAATATTCAATAACGGCATGATCTTAGGTGGTATTCTTGCCTTAATATTTTCCCTTGGATTAATTACTATTTTATCCAATAGAATCGGAGCATATCTTCTTGCACTAAGTTCCCTTGCACTGATCGGAATTGGTTTATTCCCGGAAACCATTTTTGTCCTTCATTTTTTTACGTCAGCATCGTTTTTTGTGTTTCTTGTAATAGCTTTGCTGATCATTGGATTGACCAGTAAAAAAAATTCATTTGAGCGTAAGATAGGAATATTCGCCTTGGTGCTTGCGTTGATTGCAATAAGTTCTACCGTTTTTCTGTTTCATTTCGAGGGTATCGCAATCCCTGAAGCGGTTTCATGTTTCCCTGCGTTTGTCTGGTGCTCGATCGTTGGAATTAAAATGACTCGTGGATAAGCTTAAATCATCATGACGAGAAATAAAAAACCAGCGATGATTGGTTGATGGATAAGGTAGATAAATAACGAATGTTTACCTAACCAGGAAAATATTTTGGTTGGCTTATATTTCGATAAATCTGGAATAGGATATCTTCTTTTGTTGTCTTTATAGAGAATGTTCCCCAATGTTATACCCAAGAGGCAGATACCGAACCAAGGGAGTATCGGGAAATAATCAATGGTATGTGCTGCGATATCAGGTTCGTGAATACCAGTGGCGAGTTCGACCATATTTGGATTTTCTACACTATAAAAAAAACCTATCGCTAACCCTGAGACGATGATGAGTACAGCAAGAATGATGTTGGTGGATTTAAACTTCAGCAACAATGTACTTAAAATGATACAGCATCCAATGCAATGTAGCACTCCGAAAAGAATTGGTCTATCAGGGAGAAACACTGCAGTTAGAAGGGTAAATAACATTCCGAGATTAAATACCCAGAGGCCCCGTTGTATCGTCCGAAAGTACATTTTTCTAGGTTGGTTTTGGTATTTATTGTTGTTTACTGTTTGACAGATACCAACGAGCAGGAAGAACATGACTGGTACGATAATGTTGAGTGAATAGAAATTTTTGTTGAGAGGAAGGATTCCGAAGTAGTCCAGATCCCAGAAGAGATGAAGGATGATCATGAAAAGGATAGCAAAACCTCTAAGAATGTCCAACTCAATGAATCGTTGAGATTGTCCTTTTTCTCTTTGTTGCGTCCGAGATAGGTTCATATTGTTTTCTTCTCCTTCTTTCTCCTTATATTTGATATATTGTAACGTGTTAACATTTAACAATAATGGTATTTAAAGATAATCTGGCAAATTACCAAAACGTAAAAATAGTCGTCAAAAAGAAAAACAGATAAAGGAAGAGGTGAAAAGCCGACGGAGGGATTTGGACCCCCGACCTGCTGATTACAAGTCAGCCGCTCAACTGGGCTAAGCTACGTCGGCATGTTTCGTAGCCGTAATATCTATTCCTATATAAAATTCTCTTGGCGCATACGTCTTAATCTTACGAATCGACACATCAGAGAGAATAAAGCTCTGTTCTGCAGCGATTTTTTTCAATGCATTAATTCTTACTTTAATGTCTTCTTCCTTTAATATATCATAATAATGTACTATGCATATATTCGCCGCTATAGACAATGCTAATGGAAAAAACCTATAGGCTGAAAACGGAAGATTCATAATAACTCGATCTGCTTTTTTAGGAATTACCTTTTCAACGTCGTTGGCATCAGCATGAATAATTTCAATCTTATCAAGAACGTGATTCTGCTTAACGTTCTGTTTTGCTAATGTAATCGCTTCTTTGTTTTTATCAATCGCATACACAACCGTTGGTTTTGCGTAACGAGCAATCATGATAGAGAACGGGGCTACCCCTGTAAACATATCAACAATGATTTCCCCTGGTTTTACGAGATCAGCCACTCGTTTTCTTTCTGATGCAAGTCGTGAGGAAAAATATGTTGTTTTAACATCAACATCAAATGATAAACCAAATTCTGTATGGGTTGTTAAGGTTTGGTTTTCCCCAGCTATAATGGTAACATTTCGTGTGCGGAGCTCACCCGAAACAGGATCAATTAGACAGACCGTTCGTACATTTTTATGTGTCTGTAGCAATGTTTTACCGATTTCTTTACGATAAGGAAAAAGTGCTTTCGATAACTTTATCAGAATAATAGCTCCAACTACATCATAGGATGTTGGAAGCTCCTCCATTAGCTTCTTCGCAAGCTTGAGATGGTCTTTATAGCATTGTGGTTTTACCGCTTTTAACTTAAATGATTTGGTGACAACATTATACGAACATAACTCTTCTGGGGCGTCTTTGACAGGAAAATAAATACATTTCCTATCCTTTAGTATCTCGAAGTCGTTGCGTAATAGATTTCGTTCTCGTAGAGCTCTCCGCAGGGATTCAGCATCTGTAAACGGAGCGCACACTGCTGTTATTTTCTTTGTTGTCATTTCATTTTGTGTATATAGTTGATAAATGAATAAACATTATGGAATTCATTTAAAAGAAAAAAAGGAGTCCCGCCTCCCGGATTTGAACCGGGGACCTGCCGGTAACGGCCATAGAGTCTACAGCCGGCCGCTCCAGCCAGACTGAGCTAAGGCGGGGAATCTGTCAAACCCCACATTATCATAGGTATATTTATTAGTTAAGGTTTATTTCTCGAGACTGTTTCATATGAGGTTTGGTGTCATAGTTTGTCCCCAGTGCAAACAAGTAAAAAGTGTTGATCTGTCATCGAAGACAACAAAATGCATTCGCTGTGGAAAAACACTTCAAATTAAAAAATTGAAAATATTCTACGAAACTGAATCTCAAGAAAAGTTACGAAACGCAATTGGTTTGTTAAACGCCGAGTTAGATAAAAAATAAAATATATACGAGAATTATTGCCCGATAAAAACAAATCGAAACGAAAGACATTTAAACGATTAATCTAAATTTTATACCAATAGTTGTTTATAAGATAAGGAAAGAAAATCGTAACTTATATAAGCAAGGTAAATATTAAGGTGGTGAGGTCCGGTGAGGACACAGATATAAGCTACCTACATCTACATTAGTGAGGGGCTTATATGGTGGTTCACGGTGTGAATCAGGATGTGTTTTACCTGACTATCATAAGACAATATGCAAGATAAATTTAGGAGGACATAAAAAATGAAAGGAAACAAAATAATCGCTACCATGGTAGTACTGGCTATGTTACTATCAACGCTGGTAGTTTTAAAACAATTAAATGTTGTAAACAATGCTGGTGCACAACCTGGTGTCGATGAATGGGGATATGCAAAAACCGAACTAGTTTATGGAATAGCGTATTCGTCAGTTAATATCAACACGTCTACTTGGACCATCACAAATGGTACGCCTTACTATTTATATTATCCAACATATCTAAATACGGGAGCAGGGCCAAACGCAAATGCATTCACCTGGAATGGTCACTTTAAAGCTGGTGGTGTAAGTGTTTATGTGAACACGAAACAAAAAACTGAACCACTGGAAACATCCGGTAACAGTATCACCTTTAACCGATCTGGTATATGGATATTTGATGATAACACGGACCATACTACTTACGCTGGATATATTTGGGTGAATACCTCAACGGTGTACACCATTGAAAGCATTTCAGACTTCAATTATGATAGTTCTGGGAGTGTGACCGTTACCGTTAATACCGGAACTGACACCGGATGTATGATTGA
>CABMCU010000070.1 GCA_902384685.1 uncultured archaeon
GGTGTTTCGATTATAACTCATGTTGCCATCACCGAACGCCCAAGACCAATTCATCACTTGATACGCACCGGCAGATGTATCTGTTAGATATACGGTTTTTTCTGGTTGTGCATCTCCACTAAGACGGAAATCTGCTCTGAGGATTTTGACTGAGAGGATTGTTGAAAAGTTCGCAGTTTCATCCAAACAATCCTTTAATGTCAGGTTCACGGTGAAATTCCCCTCATTATGATACGCGTGGGTTACACTCTCGTCATAGGACACTGTATTATCACCGAACCTCCAAGTCCAGTTCAGAGAACTTGATTGCTTATTTTCCAAAACTGTCACCAATCCGTCGCATTTTGTTTGCTGATCTACCGCGACCATCTCGGAGGTAAACGTTTGTAGAAGATCGGTATCCCAGGATGCAAAGTCATCCGACTTTGAGACATTCACTAGTAATGGATCTGACCAATCGGTTTTGACATTTGGATTTAGTCTATTGTCTTTGGCTTGAACTGAGATATTGTAGCTTCCAGGGAACCACCAGCGAACATCTATCGTACAGTTTTCACCTGATGCATACGGTCCCATCCAATTACTATAAGTATAATTTTGTTTTGAACAAATTCTTCGTTCACATCTCCATTTGTACCAAATGGTATTACAATTGGGAGAGGTCGTATGAGACATGTAGGTATGTTTTTCTATTGTTGCTACTTCGGTGTCTCCCCATGGTTGATGTGGCGGGTCTAATCCGTCACATGGTGGGTGTAGATAGAATGCTGGTGACTCTTAGGTATCATCTGCCTTATAATTGGTATCCGAGTCATCAAAAATATTTATGAAACTAAGACTTTGATCGACTCGTCCGCTTGAGTTGTAGACGGAAACGTTGAGTTTATACATTCCCTCTGGTGCTTGTAGTGGTAATGTGATGTTCACATTGTCGGTAACACTTAATGGAGATGAAATATTGTAGCATCTTTCTGTTTCATATCTATGGATTTTATCTTCTGAGATGAGTGTTGCTTCTATTAGTATATTGTCAGGTAAGGAGGTTTGTATCGTGTAGTTTACCTGGACCGTATCGTTAAGGGTATTGGTATCCTCAGGTGAGTCCCTGAGTTGGTAGGTGATGTTTTGGAACCAGCAGTTTGGGTATTCTCCGATTGCCATGACACCACCAACATAGGTACCAAAGAGGACGCGATAATGGCCACTTTCATTCAAAATTGTGTACTGACCGCCTGCATAATTGAAATCGGACCAGGAATATATTGGTACTTTCCAAATTAGTTGGTTATTGTTACTTAAATCTATTGCGAGAACCCATTTACCTTCTGTAAGCAGTGGATGGTTTGCTGATATAAGCATGATAGGATTGGTTTCTGTTCCACAAGTCGTCATATCTGAACACGGGAGAACAGGTTTATCTTTATACGATCCACTGTCATTGAGAATTGTTTTCATATCAATTGCTTGACCCTTTATTTCAGTTCCGTTTTCTTCATAAAAACGTACCAATTTATTCCCACCAGTATTACCACCAAATAATGATCGTATCTGATCACTATCCTCATACCAGAACCCACCACGCGGATCCCTTGCAAAGGAAAACAAAGTTATATTATCATAGGAGATCTTCCATTTTTCAGTCCCATTCGTATATACCGCATAGATATGTGGGTCTCTATTTTGACGTATTGGTGTGTTGTTATATCCATCGAAATACAGAGTATCATCAATCAATGTGGGACTTGCTTGACTTACACCAAAAAACGTATAACTCCAGTTTTCTCTTAACCGATCAGATTCGTTTGTAGCATCAGGATTGACATCAATCGCATATAATCTTCCAATAGTGTCATTAAAGGGGCGAGTACCGGGTTTTTTATATTGCGTAGTAACAAAAATTCTATTGCCTTTTGCACATATTGAATTAATTGATGAAAAGAATCCTTCTCCGGTATAAATTTGACCAGTTTCAATAGTATTATTAGCTAATTCTGTATGATTCCATAACCAACTCGCTGTCACATGATTATCCTGAACAAGATACACTATATTATTATCAATGAAAATCTCATTTTTACAGGGCATGAGTTCAAATGGTATTGAAGAGTTCCATTCAATGAGATGATTTGCTGAATTATATTTAAAGGGACAGATTGAGTGACAAATAGAATTATATCTGATTGTATCGTAATTTGTCCAATTCATTTCAGGTATTCCCCAGTATGGATTGATGGTCTCGTTTTGTCCAAGTGTTAACTCGGCTATTTGATCTCCAGTTTGTGCATTAAATGCCAGAATAGGACCGTTTAATATTGGTAAGACGATGGTTTTATTATCAACGATAGTTGGACTAATTGGCAAAGTCGAATTAAAAAAGGATCCTATATCAATAGGTTTATTCCATTCTACATGGACATTATTGTGATCCGATGCATCAACCAAAATAATTCTTTTATTA
Source organism: uncultured archaeon (assembly GCA_902384685.1). Lineage (GTDB taxonomy): Archaea > Thermoplasmatota > E2 > DHVEG-1 > DHVEG-1 > SM1-50. The sequence goes on from CABMCU010000070.1 coordinate 2,459, forward strand.
TCACAAGCAACCACTCGATCATATATATCAACCATTGGTGTAGAAGCAGCTGCTTTCCAATTTAATAGATTTTCCGAAGACCAGATACGATTCCCATAATAATCATATAAAATAAGATTATCCTCCCCCGAAGGATTATCAAATGTACTTGCTGCGATTCGCCCATTTCCCGCTATTCCATTGCCATATGATCCGATTTTTTCTCCACCAATCTCATGACAATACCATGCTACTCCCACATTCGTTGTTGGAACTGGTAATCTAATGTTTTCTGACATCTGAGGATCGCAATGAACCATTCCACCCCCCTGAGGTGGTAGAATAAAGTTACTTATACAGAGCGGTAGAAAAGTAGTTATTACTAATAGTATTGTTGCCCCTATACAAAAAATTATTTTCAAATTATATTTCTCTTCTTTCATAGTATTTTCCTCCACCAATAATCAAATATAATTGGTAATTTTCGTATCTTTTTTATATTTATATAATTTTTTAAATTGAAAATATTAATTTTTTTTATATTAAAGACCAATAGATTTATAAAGAGGAATTTTTATTTAATAATTATAGATGGAGGAAAAATATGAAAAAAAATCTACTGATTAAATTAAGTATCATTGCTGTTGTTCTTCTTGTTCTGGGATCGTTGACGAATGTAATTGGGTATCAAACTGTTCTATCTTCTAATGAGAAAACCATTAATCAAGAGGTCGACCAGAAAGAGTTGTTATTCCAAACCATCGTTGATATGGTAAACAACAAAGAGATACGGGGAATTATCCTTAAATCTCAGATAACTAGTTGGAAGTTCTTTGACTCTAATGTAAGATTCTCAGTATTCAAAAATCCTGTTTTAACAAAGAACCAACTTAAACAGATGTATCTTATTGGATTGTTGCTTTCAAAGATTATTAGTAAATCACAGATACATTCGATGTTTGAACAATATCAACCGAATAGTCAAGGGATGCAAAAGGAAATATCTGCTATTATTGAAAAAAATATTAAACTCAATGCAAAAATCATACAACTATCAAATTCAAATTGTAATTGTGAAAATGAGAATACAACTCAGTGGGATTTTCCAATTATCTGTTTACTTTTATTTCCTTTAGTTGTAGCTTGCACAATAGCTGCCCTTCATGGTTGGACCCCCTATTTCTTATTGACAATTCTAGGAACAATTGGTAAGATTTTAAATTGCTCGTGGTACACATAAAGAAAAAACATTCATGAAAAGAAAATATTTAGCTGTTGAGATCAGTATTATTGATATAATCCTTCTTATCCTTGGTTCGATCACCAATGTGGCTGGATATCAAACTGTTCAATCATCAAATCAAAAAACAATAACAGAAGAAATCAATCAAAAAGAGTTACTATTCCAAACCATTATTGATATCGCAAACAACAAAGAGATACAGAGACTACTACTCGTCTCAACCGAAATAAGAAAAGGAGAGTTTTTCAATCAAAATATAAAATTTCCCGAATATACTCCCTGTGTTTTGACGAAAACAAAGTTGAATATTGCTTATTATATTGGCTTGGTGCTCTCGAAAATAATCAGCACATCAAAGATTCAAATGATACTGGAACGATTTCAATTGAGTCAAAAAGGAATACAGAAGGAAATCTCTACCGTTATTGAAAAGAATGCTACCCTCACTAGTGAATTGAAACAATTATCGAATTTAAATTGCGGTTGCGAAAACACTAATACAACTTATTGGATATTTCCAGTCTTGTGTACATTATTATTTCCTCTTGTATTATCCGCCTTAATTATATTTGTTGTATCAGGTATGCAAATTGGTATCCCTTTACAGATAATGTTAGCAATTGGTACTATACTTAATTGTTGGTGGACTTAATAATAGATTATGAAAATTAATAACAAGTAAAGCGTGATTATAGAAAGCATTTCATTCATTTATACCTATCCTATAGATTCAATAAAAAAAGTTTAATATTAGTGGGGTCTGACTCGTTAGTCAAGTACCAATTAGTCAAGTATTTAATATAAATGATTTTTAAGACTTTACGCCTTTATTATATGGTTACATGTAAAAATCAATACTCTACATCTAACCATAGTTTCTCTGTTACGTTAACGCTAATACATCATTTTAATTATCCAATTATTTACCAAACTTTTTTTTAACTACTAGTATTCCACCTCAAACTCATACGAAGCTTCCAACCGCACACCACCATCACACACCAACACCTCACCATCCGGACTCACCAACGCAGCATACACCCGATACAACCCATCACCATACGACAAATCATCCGAACTCACGAGACTATTGAAAACCGTATCAAGACCCAATGTGTCACTGCTATTAATGACTCGGAAGTCACAGACCACATCGAAATCAACCACCCACTCTGCTTGCGACGTGTTATAATACTGCAGCTGAATCAGTAAAAACCCGGAGATGTTCGTCAACCCAATGTTCACGAGCTTCGACTGACAACCCGTATAGAACCGGTA
>CABMCU010000071.1 GCA_902384685.1 uncultured archaeon
TATATTAATGAAAACGCCATACATCGACTCGATGCGTTCTGTATTATTATCTGGCAGCTCTTTGGTGACCCGAGTTTAAAGCTCGGTGGATATTCCTCATAATCGAGGAATCTCTCTTTTTTTCTTTCTTTTTATTATTTGATTCGTACAAAAAAATAAATACTTGATATGTATTAGCATTACATGGGGAAAGAGAGTATGAGAAAAAAAATAATTGGTGTATTTGTCTGTATGCTGTTGATCACGACTATTCTACCTCTATCTGCACTCGCAGGGGACGAGGAAAACCCTGAAATAACAGACGTCGCAGGGGATGCTTTTGGATACATCGATATTAATTCAGTCTGGTTTTTTGAAAAAGAGGAAACACCAGAGTTTCTTTTTGTTTCAATGAAAATAAACGAACCATCAAAAATCGTACCCCAGCAAACATTTGCGGTATTTTGGACATACAACAACATTGAATATTCTTGTGGACTTGGTGTAGGGTTTAGTTTTGATAATTGGCAAAATTTCGATGTGGTAAAATATTATAATAATAAGGTCGAAATAATAGGGATCAATGGAACCTACAATTTAGAAACTGGTATTATTACCTGCGAAATACCAAAAGCAATTATCGGAAATCCAAAAACAGGAGATGTTTTGACTGATACTTGGTCGAATGCATTCAGACGGTTGGGATTCATCGGACGCATTGGATTTACACGAAACGTTCTTGATGTGATAATGTTACTCGTTTTTGGTAACAACATGTGGGACTATGGACCTAACAGAGGAGAACATGGTTTAGATTATTTTATTCAATACTAGAACAAGAAAAAAATGCGGTTAAAGAAATGTTTGGCGGTTGGAATCATTATATTCCTCATTAATACAAGTCTTTTAGGTACAATTTTAATTCAAGGAAAAATAAATAATTTAACTCAAGAGAAAGATAGCCAATATTTAGAAAATGAGACGTACACTCCTTATCTGGAAATTGTTTTAGCAAATGAGACGAAGACTTTTCTCCCCACAGATGACACCTACATAGCAAATTTAGACCCATCTGAAGTTAATGGAGATCTTGATATACTAGCTACCCGGAATCGATATGATGGATACTACAATATATGGGAATGCGATGTACTGATTCGTTTTGATATTTCATCAATACCTCGGTCAACAACAATCCTTTCTGCTTCCTTGAACCTGTACTACGCAGAATGGGGGGATTCTAACCCCGCAGGAAGACCATTGACCATATATAGGATTAAGTGGTACTGGAAAGAAGGAACGGTGAACTTTTTTAAAAGACCTTGGATAGCTTTAGTTGCTAGTGATTCACAGCTAGTACCAAATACTGTAGGTGTGGGTATGAGTTGGGATGTAACTGATGATGTTCAATGGCATGTTAATCACCCATTGAGGAATTTTGGATGGGAGATTAAAGATAATAATTACTGGGGAACATATGGGGTACCTACTACGTTTTTTTATTCTAAGGAATATTTTAATCTTTAATGCGCTTCTTCTTTTATTATCATCGATTAACATAAAAACCTAAGTTAAAACCGTGTTAATGATACTCATAAAAATATGGGATAATTTTGTATGCATGTAAATTTTTTTAGAAAATACATTAAAAAAAAATTAGGGAAAATGTAATTTATCTCAATTACTCCTCACTCTATAGACCTTTTAGGTATGTCATAGAAGACTTTTTACAAAAGATAAAAATCTCCAACAAAAGGTTATACTTCTTTGCAAATCCAATTTTATAATGTGTTGTGATTATTGAAGGAAAAATAAATAGTTTGTTCTATTTTGTTATTGACGAGAATCGCAAGCAGATAATAAATCACGAAATTGCTTTTCAGATAATCCAATTCCTTGATCTCCATCCAATCGTTTTGAAACATTCCCTTTTTCGAAGAAAATAACAGTCGGAAACACTTCCACTACATATTTCTCACATAGATCAGGGAATTCATCAATCATCATACGGTAACATTGTTTCGCTGTGTCCTTTGCACATTTTTCAAAAATAGGTAAAAATCTTTGAGAAAAAGGACACCATGATGCATAAAAAAGAATAAAAATTTTATGTTTCGTCTGGAGTATTTTATCAAGTTCTTGTTTGGTATTAATGAGAATACAATTATTTGCATTTTTCATAGGATAATCATTCTTTACTTAGCCTTATTCAGGGTAATGACTACTATCACAGAACGGTTTATTAGAAGATTTTCCGCAGCGACACAATGTCGCGCGATTACGAATTTCATATGGCGTCCCATCAAAAGATTTAATCGGGATTCCACCACGGACCCAAATCGGACCACTCACCGTTATGTAGGGATCCTCGATCAAGACAATAGACGGTTCAAAAGAAGGTTCTATTGGTGTGTCGATTTTTTTCTCGTAAACCATGAGACGGCCAGAAGGACAATCTGCAGCATCCTCAATCACAATTCGTTTATCCCCAGGATTATTCGAGGTAGAAACAAGAGACCAGATACCCCCTCCCCGATGACAAAATCGTGCACTCGCACAGAGATCTTTAGCATCAGTTAATACGATATCCGGGCCTTCTATTTTTACAGATTGACTATGATACGGTCTTCTGGATGCAGTTTCAGTACCATTGAAATTAACTTTTATGTGCGTCCCATCACAAAACGGTTTATTCTTCGATTGCCCACATCGGCACAACGCAAACGACTCCTGCAGTGAGTATGTTTTTCCCGTCTCCCATGTACAAAAATCCCACTTGGCGTTATAGTTAATTATTTTTTCAAGGAGAGGTACGCCACCAGTAATGAGATATGGTCCATTTTTACTAACGGTAATTGAATACTTTCCGTGTGTCAATTCTTTGTTTTTTTCGGCTAGCAGAACCATCATCTCCAGGTGATGTATAGATGATGGAAAATGAGAATATCTATTGCTATATAATAGTTATTGAGTGTAAATATTCCAGGAAAAAATTATTCAGCCCTGAGAGTTTTATTCTATATATAATAACAATCAAGATTATTTTGATTGTTCGTCACTCTACTTTCGTCGATACTGACGATATAAAAACAAAGTCTACATAAACTAAAAAGCTAATGTACCCTGCCGTGTACCTATGGATTGGAAAAAAATTCTACCCATTATTGGTATTATCCTTTTCGTCTACATCCTCTGGAGATTTAACATTGAAAAAATCCTCTTTGTGTTCTCCACCATCAACCTTCTCTATGCAATCCTCTGTTTTCTTGGAATCCCCATCATCTTTTGTATTTTTAACATCCAATGGCAAATGATTTTGAAACGACAATGCATTCATGTCAGCTTCACCTACTCATTCAAAAACTTATTCATTAGCTACTTTTATGGGTTCATCACCCCTGGTGGGTTTGGTGCCTATCTTAGTGCCCTGTATCTTAAAAATGAAAGTAAAACACCCCTTCCAAAATGCGTCTCCAACATCATCACGTTTAACACCATCGACTATATCACCATCTTTATCTTAGGCTCAATCGGTGGTCTGTTTCTCCTTGGACAATACCCTTATCTCTTTATCCTTATACTTATCTTACTTTTCTTTGTCAGTTTTCTTTTTATCTTTTTCCTCAGACAAAAAACATCGAAACATCTTTTCAATAAACTTCTCCACACACAAATCTTCGAATTTATACAACACTACGTTGAAGATCCCATCGAATCCTTCTATGAAGACCTCCCAAGTTTTAAAAGTCTCGTCATTCCATTCCTAATCTCTTTTTTCAGCTGGTTCGTCTTTTACACTGAACTGTACTTCATTGCTCAACTCTTCAACATCCACATAACTTATATCACCTTCATCTTCATGCTCGCCATAACAAGCAGCATTGCCATCATTCCTATTTCTATCTACGGTCTTGGTACACGGGATGCTATCATAGTTGCTCTCTTCTCCCTTTATAATATTCCACCGGAAAACAGTATTAGCTTTACCCTTTTCTGGTTCACTTTATTTTTAATTACTCCTAGCATTATCGGTGTTTTTATCACTGTATTAGAAAATAAGAAACTCCCTTCAAAAAAACAAAGGTAAAAATTTTTTCTTGATCCAATAGAATCTTCTTTATATTAATAAAAATATTTAATTTAGATTTTTCTTATTTAAAACCATTGTGCAAAATTACTATTTCGCCTCCACAGTTAGGGCAATTGTTACCATCCAATACTCCCATTTCTTTTAAACTACCAGTTTTTTGTTGCATTAATCCGCAATCTGTACATTTCACATATGTAATAGACATTAAAAAACTCCCCAATTATTATATAAAAAAAACCCATATATAACTTTTTTGGGAGATGAAAAATCATAGAAAATTTGATAAATTATCGACAAATGCACATAGAAAGTATAACAAATTATTAATATTCAATGGTTGTTTAATTTTATTGTAGGAACGGAGGAAAGGTATTCTCATTCATATGCGTCTAAGTTTTTTCCTTTCTCCTTCCTCCTAAAAATGGGAAATAGAGGAAAGGTGGAGTCTTTCATATTGCCTCCGCATTTCCCTTTCCTCCCAGATTATAAAATATCAAGTGATTATTTATTCATCTGGAGTAGAGTATTGTCTACAAAGTCATATCGTTGTTTGTGCGTTGTATAAACAATCTTAGCTTTAGGATCATCAAATTCGTTGCCACAGTCTTGACATTTATATTTTGGTGTCTTTCTTTGTCTGCTAGAAATATTTTTATTTTTACATATTGGACAAACTTCAATAAAATCCTGAGCTATCTGAAGAAATTTATTGTGATGTTGTTCAACAAATTTATTTTCTGTTTCTATCAAAATTTAATCTCCGATTACCTATGTCAATCCTCAAGGGCCTATTTGACCGATGATTCATTAATAAATAAACTAGCTTTCTTTTGATTGGATTGCTTATAGATCAATTTTGAAATCTTCCCTGATTTCATTAACTGTTGAAGCTTCTGAGTTATTTCTTCCATTATTTTTCACCTCCGATTAAAAAAAAACTAGAGGGAATTAACCCACATTTTACCTTTTTTTAAAGGAATAATTTTCACTTTCAATTAAGTGTTTTTTACTTCTTTAAATTTGTTGCTCTCGTTCCTCGTTCTGAGTCTTCAATCTGATATTCAACTTGGTCTCCTTCACAGAGATTAATTTCCGCTGGTATCGATGTTCTATGGACAAAAGTTTCTTTTCCATCTTCACCAGTTATGAAGCCAAATCCTTTCATATCATTGTACCATTTTACAGTTCCTTTCATTTTATTTTTCACCGCCTCAGATTTTTATATCTGGACTTTTAAAAGAACGAAAATAAAAAATCGCAAAAGTTCGTAAAACCGAAAATGTGAAACTCTTATTACTCTTTCTTTCTAATACTACCAACACACCTTACTTTATATAACTATCTAATGCTGAGAATTATCATTGCTATCATTGCTATACCATAGCAAAAACCATGAGTTTAAATCGTGTCAATACTTGACTGATACCAGTATATAAAATTATCATTTTTGAGGTATTACGAAGAAAAACAAATCGATTAACGTCAAGTCGACGTGCGTTTATACCGTGTTAAAGCTTGTCCGATTATCAACAAGATGAAATAAAATCAGTCTTGTGAACTTATGTTACATTTGTTATAAAAAATATTTTAAGAAAAATTTAAGAAGAGATACAGAATATTTCATAATAGTGGAGGAATTAGAAAATGAAAAAAAAGATAGTTGGTCTATTTGTTTGTATGCTGTTGATTACTACCATACTGCCTATAACAGCGATAGCTGGTGATGAAAACGATCCTGAAATACGAGATAACCTCAATGATCTATGGGGACCATTAGTTGATCATCCGATAAGAATAAGGACACAAATTGCACTGAAATTATTGCAGATAAATTCATTTGATTTCATTGATATCCATTCTGCATGGTTTTATGAAAATGAATCTGAACCTAACTACCTGTATGCTGCTCTAAAACTTAACGATCTGAGTGTTAATCCTCAAAGAGCCATTTATACAATCCACTGGATGTATAACGGAGGGCCTTATGCTGTTTGGAGCCATCTGTATAACAATGGACAAAATTATATCAGCTCTGTTGGTGTAGATAAACGGTCTAATTACCGCTGGCATAATGCTGAGGTCACCTATGATTTTAATAGGAGTATCGTAACATTCAAAATGGATAAAAAATATATCGGAGATCCACAACCAGGTGATCTTTTAGTCAATACATTTGCATGGACGGCGCTTCGCTTTAATTTTCAACCATCAACCTTATTGTTTGGCAGTGGAGAACTCGTAAAGGACGAAGCACCTTTTCTGGAAAACAATACGGGATATGGAAGAAATTACCAGATAATGTACTAAAAAAATTCAATGAAGTTTTACGAAGTTGGGACGGCAGACAATCATAGCTTTATCAACGATAAGGATTCGCACAAAAACATTCGTTAAAACCGTATCAATGCTAGTGTTTTAATTTCTATCTGTTCCAAACATTTATATCAAACGAGGTGATATTAACATTTAACCTGTTTTAGGGGAGGACGAAAAAGATGAAAAAGAAAATATTTGCAATATCTTGTATTATGCTGTTTTTACTCTTTGCACTTCCGACGTGCAATTCACAAGAAATAGTAGAAAACATTGCATTAAATACCATGCCTATTGCTCATGTTGTCATCAACGGAAATGGTACTGTACGTCTCATTCATAGTAAGTTTTTACCAGGTTTCGGACATTGTCTTACAATGATTGTGACTCTAAAAACTGATGGACATGTAGAAATAAACAAATTATTTAATACATCTAATACAACAGTATTGGACGGAAGTTGTGTAATAATATTGATTGTGTTTACTGGTGCCTATTATCATGAGAATGGCATCAACCTTAATGGAATAGCTTTAATCGCGGTTTGGTAAAAAATAATTTTACTTTGTTAAAACCGTGTTAATATTTGCCCCATGTTAAGGTACTCATGTTTATATATCTATCATTTTAATAGTTTTTTATTATCTAGTAGAAATAAACATGAATTCTATTTTTTTTTTAAAATCGAAAAGAAAAATTAATGCTTCCATTTAAATAACCCTTTTCTCAGATTAAAAATCATTCAAATTGTAAATAAATATACAGCTAGTGTAACAGTAAGTTTATGAATAAGGCGATCATATTGTGTTTTAAAAAAATATAAATCTATTTCAGGATAAGGGTGGATGTGATTTTATAGATATTCATGGAAAAGTCATTGTTATCACAGGAGCTTCTTCAGGTATTGGTTTGGCAACAGCACGGCTTCTCGCAGCACATAACGCCAAACTTGCTCTTGTAGCCCGCTCGACAAAGAAAATTGAAGCACTCTCACAAGAGCTTCCTGATTCAGAGGCTGTGACTGCAGATATGACAAAGATCATTGAAATAAAAAGGATGATTAAACGAATCGTAGAGCATTTCGGTAGAATCGATATTCTTATCAACAATGCTGGTCAAGGATATGATGCCCCTACCGAAAAAACAGATATCACCCAATTTGATTATATCTTCCACCTCGATGTAGTAGGATCACTTGTTGCTATGCAACAGGTAATACCACTTATGAAGAAGCAAGGTGGTGGAGTGATAATTAACATTAGCTCAGGTACAGCTTTGATGCACTTGCCAAATATGGGTGCTTATTCAGCTATGAAACGAGCATTGGCAGATATAAGTTTAACAGCACGAGAAGAGTTAAAGAAGGATAACATTATTGTTAGTGTCGTGTATCCTTATATAACGCTTACTGATTTTGAGAAAAACACTATTAAGGATCCTTCTCTGAAAAAAAATAGAGAAGAAGATACTGGTCGGTTTCCATCTGATACTGCAGCATATGTAGCACATAAGATAGTTGAGGGAATCGAAAGTGGAGACGCTGAAATCTTTGCACATGACTGGATGAAGAAAAGAGCAAGTCGAGATATTGAGGGATTTCATTCTGGTTCATAGTCCGTTCAATTACGTAATTGGTAAAATGACTGTTTTTTCTACGAGGAATTGTATCTTTTATAGCATTATATCCAGCTACCATCTAAGCCTTTTTTCTTCGATTATATGATCTTAAATATGAAACGCATTGTCGAGCATTTAATAGAAAATATGAACAATGACACAGCTTCAATTTCTCACCCTTGAATATACCTTCATTTCTTTAATTGGAAAAAACTTATTCTTACAAAAACGATTTGCCCTAAAACAAACAGCAAGACTAATGTACGATGTTCTGATACCTGGCTAATTAAATAGAGGGTGAAGTATTTATTGTTCCATTAAAGAACACAAAAAATTGGTATAACAATAAAAAACTCCAGATCAATGGTAATCAAAAACAGAGTATCATCGGTTTAGATTATGCGACCTCCCCGATAGAAGTTCTTTTTGAAAAACTTCATACCTCACACAGCGGTTTGTCTGACGAAGAAGTACAAAAACGTCTTGAGGAATACGGTTACAATGAACCTGCGAAGAAAAAGAAACGTACGGCGCTTGTTCAACTTCTCTCGAAGTTTACCAATCCCTTAGTTATTGTCCTGTTAATTATCGCGGCTTTTTCTCTTTATTTCCAAGAACCATTCAATGCTCTCTTAGTCGTTCTGATGGCGATTATCAGCGTTTTTCTTTCCTTTTTTCAAGAATATCGCGCAGGAAAAGAAGCAGAAAAATTAAGTGAAATGGTTCGTGCAACTGCTACCGTGATTCGAAATGGGAAATCACGAGAAGTAAAAATCCGAGAAATCGTCCCAGGAGACATTGTTGATTTATTTGCTGGTGATATGATCCCGGCGGATCTTCGAATTATCTCCTGCAAAGATTTGTTTATCAATCAAGCATCGTTAACCGGTGAGTCTTTTCCTGCAGAAAAAGTCACAGGACCGATACAGGCGAAAGGCACCTCGCCCTCAGAAGCAACCGATATCGCGTTTATGGGAACTAGTGTTGTCAGTGGAACCGCCTTAGGATTGGTAATTAAAACTGGGCTTTCAACACAATTCGGTGAGGTATCACGAAAACTTGCAACAATGCATCAGGAGACCAGTTTCGATAAAGGAATTCGATCCTTCACATGGCTGATGATTCGTATTATGCTTATTTTAGTGATTGTTATCTTTTCCATTAACGCGGCTTTAAAGGGTAATTTGATCGAAGCATTGATGTTCTCGTTAGCAGTAGCAGTCGGTCTCACCCCTGAGATGCTTCCTATGCTTGTGGCCATCAATCTTTCGAAGGGCGCTATTACGATGGCAAAAAAACAGGTGATTGTAAAACGTCTCAACTCGATCCAGAATTTCGGCGCGATGGATGTTCTCTGTACCGATAAAACAGGAACTCTTACCTTAGATAAAATAGTCCTGGAAAAACATTGCGATGTTACCGGGAAAGAAGACGAAGATGTACTCAGACTCGCTTATATTAACAGTTTTTATCAAACCGGATTAAAGAATTTATTGGATAGAGCTATTCTCAAACATGAAAAAGTACTCGTAAATCAATATACGAAAATCGATGAAATACCATTTGATTTCTCCCGTAAAATCATGTCAGTGGTTATAACAATAAATGGTACTCATCGAATCATCTCAAAGGGCGCACCTGAAGAGATATTCACCAGATGTTCAAAATATGAAATAGATGGCAATATTTTGGAAATAACTGAGACTGTGCTTGATGAACTAAAAGGTGAATATGATAGTCTCAGTCTCCAAGGGTTCCGTGTCCTTGCAATCGCTTACAAAGATATTACGGATAAAAAAGAAGTGTATTCACGAGATGATGAAAATAATTTAATCTTAAAAGGATACGTCGCGTTTCTAGATCCACCAAAACCCACAGTGAAAAAAACCATTGAAGTTGTGAAAAAACTGGGTATTGAACTCAAAGTATTAACTGGTGATAACGAGTACGTCACGAAGAATATCTGCAGTCAAGTCGGTCTCGATATTAGAGATGTGTACACTGGTGACATGATCAATAAGCTAAACGATGAAGAACTCAAAGAAGTTGTAGAAACAACTACGGTGTTTGTTCGGCTGTCTCCATTACAGAAAGAACGAATCATCCATGCACTTCACAAAAATAATCATATCGTCGGATACCTGGGTGATGGGATCAATGATGCTCCGGCACTTAAAGCAGCTGATGTCGGGATTTCGGTTGATAATGCAGTGGATATCGCGAAGGAATCCGCTGATATCATCCTGCAGAAGAAGAGTCTCTTAGTTCTTGGCGATGGTGTGATTGAAGGGAGGAAAACGTTTGGAAACATCGTGAAATACATCAAAATGGGATCAAGTTCAAATTTAGGAAACATGATCAGTATGACCGGAGCAAGCATCTTTTTGCCATATCTCCCTATGATGCCTATCCAGATACTGATGAATAATTTTCTGTATGACATGTCACAAACAAGTATACCAACAGATTTGGTTGATAAGGAATATATTGAACGTCCACGGCCATGGAATATCCGCTCTATTAAACGCTTTATGATTCTTATTGGACCGGTGAGTTCTATATTTGACTTTGTCACCTTTGGCGTCCTCTGGTTTGTTTTTCATGCACAACAACCTTTATTCACTACCGGTTGGTTTTTAGAATCACTCTGCACACAAACTTTAGTTATCCATATTATTCGTACAGGAAAGATACCATTCATCGAGAGCAAGCCGAGTAAGTTTTTGATTCTCGCTTCGATTTTAATCATCACGGTGGGAATTATTCTGCCATTTTCTCCTCTTGCAGGAGTATTGGATTTTGTTACCCCACCACCGCTCTATTTCCTCGCGCTTTTTATGATCGTTTTCGTATACCTCTTCACCGTTCAACTTGTGAAGATCCTGGTTGTGAAAAAGTATGGTTATGATTAAAATATATACTGGTAATTTCTTAAAATTTTATTTGTAAATAATGAAGCCGTTTATGAGGTGTCAAATTAAGATTTTAGCTGCTTTTCCCTGATGGGATTTTAATTTATATAATGTAATCCTTTCGGCGGCTAATCTTACCATTATCTCTACTGTTGACGACCCTCTAAAATGAAAATCTTCAAAGGAAATATGAATCTGAGTTAAAATCCATTACGTTTTCAAAATTATTAACATTAAATGTTCAAATCCATTTCCCCTATATCTTTTTCGTATTTTTATTAAGGATACTAATAACTTTTTTGTAATGAAGATTTCAACTGTACTTCATCATGAAAAAACTAATCGACAAGTAAAACATCAATCCAAGAGTCGTTTTAAACCCCAGATGCCCGCGAAAACAAACAGTATGGTGATTAACAGAAGAACCCCGATATGGAATAGTACACTACCAAGTTCGTTGGTGATTAAAAGGGCTCGTAAGGAATCAACCACATAATATAGAGGATTAAACCACGTGACATATTGAAGCGGTTTAGGCATTAGTTCGATAGGGTAAAGCGCATTGCTTGCAAAAAACAGGGGCATTGTTATTAACTGAATAACGCCCATAAACCGTTCTCTTTTCCGAAGAAACGATGCAAAGACAATTGAAAGACTCGCAAAACAGGTCGATGCAAGCATAATGACGATAATGATACCAATAACATTTACAACTCCAATAACAAACGTAACTCCAAGAAGTAACGCGATAAGAACAATCACTATCGATTGCAATAAGACACGAACACTAGCAGACAATGCTTTACCAATCATGATTGATCCTCGAGAAGTTGGTGTCACCATGAGTTTTGCAAGAATCCCTGAATCTTTATCCCATGTAATCGCGATGCCATAGAAAATCGAGGTAAACAACAACGACTGTGCCATAACTCCAGGAGTAAGATACGAGATATACGACATATTCCCGGTATCTATTATCCGATACCTATTAAATATAGAACCAAAAATAACTAGCCAGAGAATAGGTTGAATCAATCGTACAAATACTTCAAGAGGATCGTGACGGAGTTTCCGCACTTCAAATTCAAATACGATTAACGTTTTTTTAATCAACTGCCAGGGTCTGTACATTACTTTACCCTTCGAACGGTTCTTCGTCGTCCTTTGATTGCTTTCCATTCGCTATGTGAACTCTCCTCATCAAATCTCGAACCAGTGAACTTAAGAAATACATCTTCAAGGCTTGGTCCTCGAATTTCTAGGTCGCTTATTAGGATATTGTGTTGTAAAAGTGAACGGAGAATCTTTAGCGTCTGTATATCTGGATGAGATATCTTTAACTGCCAGGTATTCGAAGCAAGCTGAGAGATGTTAACTCCTTCAACATCACTGAATAAAGTAGTAAGATTTGTGGATAAATCAAAATTTTTAGGATCAAGAACGAACGTTAACGTCCCTACGCCAACTTTCTCTTTTAACTGTTGGGGAGAACCAACAACGGATAACCTACCGTGGTCAATAATCCCAATCTGATCACAAAGCGCCTCTGCTTCTTCCATATAATGAGTTGTAAGGAATATCGTCATGTGTTCCTCTTGATTAAGTTTTTTTATATGCTCCCATACCAATTTACGTCCTGCCGGATCTAATCCAATAGTCGGTTCGTCTAGAAACAGAACCTTCGGATGATGCAGCATAGCTTGCCCAATTTCTAAGCGTCGTATCATGCCACCGGAGTAAGTGTCGACGAGACTATGCGCTCGCTGGGTGAGATCCAACAGAGCTAGTATCGTATCGATTCGTGTTCGTCGTTCTTTGATAGATATATCATAAAGTTTGGCTGAAAGCAGCAGATTTTCATAACCTGTGAGAGCACCATCAGCAGAAAGCTCCTGAGGAACATATCCGATCACCTCTCGGACTTTACTTGGCTCCTTGATTACATCTAAATCAAAAATGTGTATAGTCCCTTGTGTTGGTCTGGCGAGGGTTATTAAAATCTTAATAGTTGTTGATTTCCCTGCACCATTTGGTCCAAGGAAACCAAAGATGCTCCCCTCAGCAATTTCAAAGGATAAATTATCGACCGCTTTAATATTTCCTTTGTATATTTTCGTAAGATTGTGCGCATCGATTGCTTTCATGAAAACAAGAAAGTCAAACTACAAATGCTATTTAAAAATTTTCCATTTCGTATGCTCCTTTATTTAGAGTACAAGGAGACTGACGAATTCAATCATACTCCGTTCGGATTTTACTAGAGTAATTAGAAAAGAGTATAACAATATGTTAAATATTGACATTCCATTACTCATGTGTTCAATCTTTTCCCTTACATATCCTAAAAATCAACAAATGTATTAATAAATATAAGTTCGAATCTCCCTTTATATATATTCAATACAACGATACCTATTGTGATAAACAATAATACTATTTTTTTTGTATTTTTACCTTGTCTTAGGCTTGTTTCGGATATGGTATTTACTCTTTTTTTTCTTCAGAAGAAAAGTATATATATAAACATTATCTTATAAATATAGATAATTTATTCCAATAAAGGGAGCTATGAAAAAATTAGTAGTACTTAGCTTAGTTTTAGCAACGATTCTCAATATTATAAGTGGTGCCTTTATTTTTCTTGATGTTCAAACAATGAACATACCAGAAACGACTCTTAAGCTAGAATTAATAAACATCACTGCAGAGGAATCATTACTCCAAACAACCATTTCGTTCGACAACCAAAATTCATTTCCTATCTTTCTACAAAACCTGACAATTATAACCATTACTGATAACGGAGAAATCATCAATCATCTCTTCATAGAAGGTGGAGAAACAAAAGCACATGAAAACAAAACATTCACCGCGACAACTAGCATACGATTCAACGGTTCTATCCCCAATCAACTTACTAGTAGAATCACCGGAACATGCGGCATTTTATTCCTTGGAATAATAAAAAAAACTTTTCCCCTTAAATTCGCCATCGTGACATCTCTTAACAACATCATTAACCAATTTACCATCCCTCAAATCCACCTAGCAGCTAATTTCAGCGAAATCACCGAAAAAGGCGTTAACTTTACCGGTATCATTGAAATTACTAATCCGAACTCGATTGATCTAGCAATAGAAAACATCTCAATAAACATTAACACTAACACAGGAATACATGTAGGAACTATGACAATTCAAGGGAACACAATTCCAGCAAAGACTTCTAAACAACTAACCGGTGTCGGAAGTTTGCTCCTCAAAGCATTGGATGCAAAGGTACTACGCATGACTTTACAGGGAGAAGTAATCGCATTGATTGCTGGTATGAAAAAAACAATGAATCTCTCCTTTAGTGCAGATGTCATTCCTCCTCGCCTCGAACAGCTTCTCTCTGATCTTCCAACCGATGTGTCGCTTACTGCTATATACAAATACACCATCACAGGAGGATTACATGATCAGATTATTTTTGAGATAAAAAATCCGAATAAACTAACGTTCCTAGCGACTGACATCACTGTGAAAATCTATCGGATTGATAGAAATAAGACGCGTCTGATAAGCAACGCTACATTAGCTGATGGTATTATCACTCCGCAGAATATCACGATTCTCCAAGGGGATATGATCATCTCATTAATTCAACTATGGCCACATGTCGGGGAACGATTATTTGCTGATCGTCTTCAAGTGATTTTGAGAGCGAACGTCACCATCCAAGGGTTAAATCAAACCATATGGATCGGAGTAATCGTGTATCAGGATTTTCCGTTTCAAAGACTATGATGACAAAAATTTTTATAGATAAAAAAAATAGTTTAAGACTCTAATATAGAGAGACGTTTTGGAAAGAAAATTAAAAACATTTCTTACTGAATCTTGGTTCCTTCTATAAAAATCTGAGAAAATACGACGCAGGAAACCATCAGAATATCTTAGCAAGACTTGAGCCGGAGATCCAGAATGTATATACTGAAAAGAAGTGATTTTTTTCCTATACATCTCTTTTATAATGGAACACATCATAATAAGTTTTCATGGAGTTATAGATATGTTCTCGAAGTTTTTGTACAGAGCAATCTACATCTACTTTGCGTGGATTGATAAGTGATACTGCATCGATTTTTTTTATCATGTTCAGTGACAGTCTTTCCATAATGTTTTCCAATTTTTCCTGTGGATGTCGACAGAATTCTTCATAGGTGATCGAGACGTAATCTTCTTTTGGCAATTTCTCTATGTTTTTTAGATAATAATCTGTCGCCTTTGCAGTGATTCTAGTAATGACAACCACACTACATTCCGGGATTTTGTGAAAGATAAATCGGAGTGGCTGAAGCAGTAAAGGATTTGAATAAAATTTGTCGTATATCTCAGATAACTGGGTTGTATACGTGTTTTTATTATTTAATATCATCCTGAATGCGTTCAGAGTAGAACTTATAGTTTTAAGCGGATGACGATGAATGAATACGAATCTTGCTTTAGGGAATATCTGTTTGATATAGAGGAAATTAGGAAAATCATACGGGTTTTTTAGAAGAATTGATTTGTCGTTTCCTGCAATGTATTGGATTTTTTTGCACAGCTCGGTAAATAGTGTAACATTTTTTTTCGTAATACGCATCTGCACCGTCTGCGTATTAAGCAAAAATCCATATTCTTCAGGAAAATCAGCTGTGACTTTCAGCTGATCAATTCCTCTGTCCTGAAGCCCGTTTTTTATAAAAGAGTCTGTAAGTTTTTGTTTCGCGTGTTCTTCTTTCTGCTCATGATAATTGGAAAGAAGTTCGTGGTAACTAATAAGATGATACGCAGTGACCGGATTAAAACAACCTGTTGCCGTAAGCATCTTGTATAAAATACTGGTTCCTGATCGATGTACCCCTAAAATGAAAACGGGTTGGAAATCAACTTCTTGGAGTTCTTTGAGGTATTGTATCTCCCGGTTCATAACCAAACGGTTAATCATCACTTAACATATTAATGTCCTTTTAATAAATCCAACACCTTTTTCGCACTTTCGTCCAAGTTTTTTTGATCAGAATCATAAATCCTCCCTGGGATGTCTTAAGTCTTTTTAAAGCCCGTCGATATCATTCAAATTTAGATTGCTTCTTCTTCTGTTCTATAGCATGATTATGAAGAGACATTTGTTCTCTAAAATCTGTTCGAAATCAAATCCTGAATTAAGATATAGAATCCTGTAAGGTAAATATCTAAAAACCAGTTGAGTATACAAAGAACTGTTGAATATATATGGTTGTAGAATTTTTGATTATTCTTGGAATCATTGGAGTGCTTGGAGAATGTTATATTATTAGCCTCTGGATCATTGCTTATAAGAGGACTAAAAAAAGAATATTTTCTACCTATTCTCCCTTGGCGTATGTTATTGTTCCCTGCAAAGGAATAGAACATGGTTTTCATGAAAATATACAAGCGTTTCTCGCACAAGAATATATGAGCTATGAACTACTATTCGTAGCTGATTCAAAAGACGACCCTGCATACAACACCTTACATCAAATAATAATGAAAAAACCAAATGCACATATTATTCTTTCTAATCCAGCTTCTGAATGTAGCGGCAAAGTTGCTGCATTGCTCACAGGACTTGAGTCAATAACGAATGCAGAGGTTCTCGTGTTTGCAGATAGCGATATAAAACCAGATGCACACTGGCTTCAAAACATAATCACACCATTACAAGATGAAACTATCGGAGCTACGACAGGGTACCGATGGTATTTTCCTTCAAACTGGAAAACATTGCTTATCTCCGCATGGAATATGACGTCGATTGTCTTTATGTTTTATCCAAGCTATACGTTTGCATGGGGTGGATCAACCGCTATCCGAAAAAAAGTATTCGATGAACTTAATATAAAAGCAAAATGGAAAACTGCGTTCTCTGATGATCTTATCCTAACCCAAACCGTAAAAAAAGCAGGATATAAGATATATCTTCAGCCTAAGTGTATTATAGAAAGCCCATCGGAAACGAGTATTATAAGTTTTATCCACTGGGGAACAAGACAATATACATGGGTACGTTGGTATTACCCTTTGTTCTGGCTTGGCTCGTTCTTTGGCTTTATCGGTTTACAAGTAATAATAGCACTAGGTCTGCTCCTCCTCCTTTTTGGATACTACCTACCCGGTATCTTATTAAGTTCGATACTTTTATTCGAAATTCTCTATGGCTGGCTAGGAATCAATATATTGCCGAAAACTATGATATACCCAAAAGAACGATATCCATTAAAGATAGGTTATGCTCTCTTGACCCCTATAGTCTTTCTCTTATTAGCACAAAATGTCCTTGCATCAGCAATAAAACAAGAGATACAATGGGCGGGTAGAACCTATCGAAAACAAAAGAAATAGTATCTATTACATCATTATTACGAAACTTCAAGTTATTCTATTTATTCTCTAATAATAAACAGACCAAGAAGAAAACAGCTGAGAGTTTTTCCGAAACAACCAACAGTAACACGAATGGTTATTGGTCCAAAACCTAACACCATCCCTCCAACTCCGAGGTTATTTCTGTAAAACTTTCTTTTTCTTCTTATACTCTTTCTTTGTAATTTCACCTTTTGCATATCTTGTTCTTAAAATATTTTGTGCTTCATCTTGAATAACAGTAGTAGATTTGTTTAATACTTCGTTTTGAGGATTAGTGAATTTATTTTTTTTCTGTATTTGTTCATCTATTTCTTCCCTAACTTTCGCTCCACAATCCGAACAAAACTTGGAGTCCGCTGGTAATTCAGCACCACATTTACTACATTTATCATTTACCATATATTGTCTCCGCCAAATGTTTTGTAACAATTTTTTCTTTAAAAACGTTTAGCTGACCTTAATAAGTTAATATCTAAAAAAAAGATTTAGAACCCTGAGAGGTTTTAATCGACTCGTCTTATTTCTCATATCGTCTCACGCATCTACGGACATTATTTTCAAAAACTTTGGATAATTACTATCGTTATTTTGCGAATAAGGTCCAGGAGTTCAAATCCCTTCCCCTACCTCTTTTTTATATATTTTTTACTTAGAATGTAATTATTTAATATCTTCTTATTGTTTCAAGAAAATGATGTCACATCGTTTCACAGGAGATTTTTCTCGTTTGGAAAGCGAAGAAAGGAAAAAAATACTACCAGTTCAACGTATCTTGCAGGAAATGAAAATAAAACAAGGCGATACGTTTATAGATTTTGGATGTGGAATTGGATATTTCAGCATTCCTGCATTAGATTTTGTTGGAGAACATGGAACTGTTATTGCAATTGATTCTTCTGATGAGATGATTAAAGAACTTCTTAAACGAACTGGTCATCGTAAGAACTTGAAAATTATTCATGGAGACTCCCTTCGGGGGTTACGAGCAGATATTATCTTATTATCCATGGTCCTTCATGAAGTCGATAAACCAAAAGAGTTTCTTCAGACCTGTTTTGCAGCATTGAAACCTACTGGACGAGTTATTGTTATTGACTGGCAGAAAATGGAAACTGGAACAATGGGACCCCCAGTAAAGGAACGATTAGCAAAAGAAGAAGTTCTGCAGTTTATTACGATGAAGCATTGTGAGCATCATATTCATGAATGGGTATATTTTCTTGAGTTAATGAAAAATTAATCAGTTTCACATGTTCAAATCTTTTAGAAAATAAAACACGTTATTCCAAGGATAATAAAAACAACTCCTGCCATCTTTTTCAGTACCTTTTGGTTTAACCGTTCACATACAATTTTTCCACAAAATATCGCCATAAGAGAAAGCACACTTAATGCCAACATTGTGCCGATAAGAACAAATAACACATTGTATTGTGTTGCAAAGAGTGCTGCTGCAATCTGTGTTTTATCACCCCACTCTGTCAAAAAAATCATTAGAAACGCTGCAATAAAGACATTTTTATCGTATGCTTTCTCATCCTTTTCTTCCTTTTTATTGAGAAGTATGAACACACCAAATATGATAAAAACAATTCCCGAAAGGGGTTTCAAAATTGTCATATCAACAACAGAAGCAATCAGATTCCCTGCCATAATCGCAATACCATCAACGAGTAAAAATGCGAAAAATACACCTAAAAAGACATAATGATACTTTTTTGTTCTTGATGAGAGTAAAAGAATAGATAACTGTGTTTTATCGCCTAATTCAGCAATAGCAATTGCAACAAATGGGATAATAAAATCTTCAAAGATTGTTTTCACCTTTCTCCTAATTTATGAACGAGGTATCACCTGGAATCGTTAGGAATCAACTATTTTTTTTATTGATTCGCACAAAAAACATTCGTTTTCTAAAGATAGAGTAAATGAAAGGCTCCAGAGCAAGGGAGGAAAGAAAATGAAATGAAAAAGCATTGTTCTCCGGAGCCGACGATTCTTCCGAATAAAGCATGTGTTCATATAGATTTGCATAGTTCTAAGGTATGTTTTTATAGGAGAACAGTGCTATATAATTGTACAAAGGGGGAAAAGGTCTGAATAAATATCCTCTGATTGGAGTAAGCATCTGTGCAGTTGTTCTTCTTGTTCTTGCTTCATTGAGTAATGTAGTTGGATATCAAACAGTTCAAGTATCGAATCAAACAGTAATAAGCAATGAAGTTAATCAGAAAGAGTTATTGTTTCAAACCATCCTTGATATTGCAAACAACAAAGATATCCAGCGAATTATACTCAAATCTCAGATAAGCAGAGAGGGGTTCTTTAACCCAGATGTAAGGCTCTCGATATTGAATACACCTGTGTTAACAAAGAACCAACTCAAGCATATGTATGTTGTTGGTTTGATTCTATCAAAGACTATCAGTAAATCAAAGATGCATTCGATAATCGAAAAGTATCAAGTGAATAATCAAGCGTTGCAAAAGGAAATAACTGGTGTCATTGAAAAGGATGCTACTCTTAACAGGGAAATTAAGCAACTATCGAACTCAAAGTGCGATTGTGGAAAAGAGAATACAGCACTGTGGCATTTCCCAGTTCTCTGTTCAATTCTTTTTATTATAAACTTAGGATGGTGTGCTGCTTATGCATTTGCATCGATTGGTCATATGTTTGATTTGATATATAAGTTAGAACGTTTATACAACTCGATTGCCGAAATTCATACGATATTGAACTGCTTATTTTAATTAATTTATTTCAAATAGTAACAAAAAAGTTATATCACGATAAAGGGCATTAGAATCCTGTGATGTTTGAGGAAAATCAATGAAAAGGAAAGTGTTGGCTGTTGGAATCATTCTCTTAGATAAAATATGACCAAAAAAATACTTATAAAAAATATTGGATTAATTACAGTCCTTATACTTTTTTCATTTACGAATAGTGTTATTATACAAAACGTCAAATCTGGAACTGCATATGATGATAATATTATCATGAAAATTTATGGTGGCATCGGCTATACTTTTGTTGTAACAAATCATAAAGAATATTGTGTTAATGGGTCTTTTAATCTAACGGATGCAAAAGGAATAATCGTTGATAAAGAAAAATTTAAAGTTTATCCTAATAATGAATTTGGAGTTCATACAACTATCCCCTTCACACATCCATTGACGGTTATTGACCGAGTAAATGCAGAGTTATCAGTTGATAATCAGACTCTTAGAAAAACAGGAATTAAAATATGGATATTCTTTTTCTTCAAATAAAAATATATTAAATCCATTAATCTTTATAATACCGGTAATCTGGAGTTCAAATCCCTTCCCCTGCATTTTTTTCCAAAAACATGGGTTAAAACCGTGTCAATGCTTCTGGTTCTACGGATATGTTTTTAAAAAAGAAATAGTTACAAAATTCTTAGTAGATGCAAAGACAATGAAAAGAAAACTGGTAATCATAGGAATAGTTGCCATTCTTGTTAGTGTAGGGTTAAGTGGATGTAATCAATCGTCAAATAATAGTACAGATAATCATAATAATAATGAAAGTCAAATGAATAATATAACCGATAATGAAAATCATGGTAATAATACAATTAATCTTGAGAAAAACAGATTTGTAGGGACATGGAAAAATACCTCTGTTAAAATGACTATAAATCTATTCTCAAATGGAACATGTTTATTGTTTACTTCATATGGAACATGGGATGTAAAAGATGGTTTATTGATAATGGAGTTTCCCGATGGTAAAAATTTGACATATGTCTATAGGTTTTCTAACAATGATAGGATTCTTTATCTACATTTCTTAACAGACAACATAGAAACAGTGTATACAAAACAATAAGAAGTTAAATAATAAAACTAAGATAGTAATGCTATGAAAAAACAATATATAATCATAGGAATCATTGCTACTTTTATTATTATTATTGGATTGAGTGGATGCAATCGAATAAGTAATTCATATTCTACCGAAAAAAATAAATTCATTGGAACTTGGATATATATAGTTCCCTCTGGTACTGGTTCAAACTACTCATTTACCTATTACTTTTTTTCAAATGAAACGTTTATTTTTAATAGACCAAATGGAATAACAAATGGAACTTTTGATATTATCGATGGAAAGTTATGGCTTATTACAAATACAAATGGGAATAATGACTATGGTGAATATTCTTATGAGTTTTCTGAGAATAATACAAAACTTACAATCGATGGAAACACATATACAAAACAATACTAAGAAAAATTCAAATCCATTCCCCTGCGTAAATTATTCAATTCGTATTGGAGAGACCAGACATACACATGGATATTTGTAGTACGTCTAAAAAATAATAAGTAGATGTACAATACTCCAGAATTATGGATTTTATTATCTTAGGACTGGCTGTTACAACTTTTTTATCAACACTGATAGGTGGAACATTAGCGATAAAATTCAAGAAAGCCCTCCCTTATTTTTTTGCATTTGCTTCGGGGACTTTGATTGCAGTGACCTTCTTTGATATTTTACCGGAGAGTTTACAACTTTCCAGGTCAGTGAACCTTTCGATACGATACATTATGATTACTATCGTAGCATCTTTCCTGTTCTATAGTCTTTTAGAAAAGTACTTTTTGATTCATCGTCATAACGAGGATGAAAACCATGGTCATATCATGGGACCAATAGGGGCTGGAAGTTTAGTCATTCATAGTTTTTTAGACGGAGCAGCAATAGGCACAGCATACCGCATTAATCCATCTATTGGTCTTATCGTTGCTTTAGCAGTTATCTTTCATGATTTCACC
Source organism: uncultured archaeon (assembly GCA_902384685.1). Lineage (GTDB taxonomy): Archaea > Thermoplasmatota > E2 > DHVEG-1 > DHVEG-1 > SM1-50. Next base: position 22,143 of record CABMCU010000071.1, read on the forward strand.
GATGGCATCAATACGGTTACGTTAATGTTAAAGAACAAGCAACATGTTAAAAATGCCAAAATATTTTTACTCATGGATGCCATGGCACCCATTGTAGGGATTCTTATTTTTTCTTTTATTGATATAAGCCAAACAGTCCTTTCACTGATACTTGCAGTATTTGCTGGAGAATTTATCTATATCGGTGCAGTCAATTTATTGCCAGAAACATATAAACATCCAAATTGGAAAACAGTTTTTACTACCATATTTGGTGTTTCATTAATTTTAATACTAACCTCCATCGTGTAGCCAAGTGTAGTTTACTAGTAAATTCGTGTTTCCAACAGGAGTAATTATTATCTACTACTCAGAATTTAACCGGTAATTAGGAGTTCAAATCCCTTCCCCTGCATAAAGATTTTAAATTCAATTTTGGATGCTGATTGGAATGAATGAGATGCTAAATATTATTTCAATTATTCTTTATATGTTTGTAGGAATCATCTGTATAATCATGGCTTATAAATCTATTTTTACAAAAAAATTCCTTCCATTTCATGAAGATGCTTCGAGGATATCTTGGGAATATATTGATAAGCCTCTTCAATTAGTAATATTAACCATTTTAAAGATATCTGGTCTTGGATTTTTTATAGTTGGGCTATTATTAGTAATATTCCCAATTGTTAATTATGTTCTATCCGATTATTTCGTTCAGTATGCGATACCTATTATTTCTTTACTGTATTGTTTTGGTATTTTCATTTTTAACTATAATTTGCATAAAAAAACAGAGGCAAATACTCCTTGGAAGGCAACCCTTATTGCTCTGCTTATCATTATTATTGGATTGATAATTTCTGCGATTTAGGAAATCTTATTCATCGTGGTGTAATACACAGATACCATTCCTCTGCATAATTTTTGTTTCAAAACATTTATATTGACAATCACAGTATAATTATTCATAGGGTGCTTATATTCAGGGAGGATAGAGAACGAACAGGAAAGTATCGTATGCCATCACAGTTTTCATCTGCTGCATTCTGCTTACTGTAGTATTTATCAGCGTTTTAGATAAGAAACAAATACCAGTAGCAGTAACTACAAAAACAGTACCACCTGAAGTGAAACCAGACCAACCCTCTGTTCTTCCAAATTGGACGGATGGAGACTATCACGATTACTTTGGCACAACAGAAATGCTCAATAATTTCAATGAGAAATACCCTGATTTAGTCAAGGTGTTTTCTATTGGCAAAAGTGTTCTGGGAAAGAATATTTGGTGTATCAGGGTAACCAATGAGAAGAACAATACGATAAAATCGTCTTGTCTTATTGATGGTTGTATCCACGGAAGTGAATGGGAAGGAGGTGAAGCGTGTTTATATCTTTCGGAGTATCTTCTCATCAACTTTGATGCCAATAAGACAATTACGCATATTCTCAATTCATCTGAAGTGTACATCATTCCTTTGGAAAATCCTGATGGGCGGCAAAAGGATGACAGGTTTAATGACAATGGTATAGATTTGAATCGTAATTTTGATGTTGATTTCGGCAGGATAAGAGGAGGTGCAATACCTTTAGGCAAGTTATTTGGTCGGATAAAAATCCCTCGTATCCCTTTCAATGGAGCCCGAAATTTCACACTCTTGTATAAATTGTTCCCAAGTTTTCCATTATGGGTTACAAATTGTGGTCGTTATCCTTTTTCGGAACCTGAATCCCAAGCGATGAGGGATTTTATGAGAGAACTTGCAAAGAATGATTTTTCTTTTTATGTAAATTGTCATACAGCCACGCACTCTATTAATGTCCCGTGGTATGATATTGTTAAACCTCCTTTTACAATGACAGAACAAGAAACAAATCTATTTCATTATGTATTGAACTGGGTGGGAAAAAACACAGAATATGAACCAGTATCAGTTTTAACTGATAAAGGAAAAAGATATTATGATAGCGGTACGGTATTCGATTGGGTTTTCAAAGAATTTCGCATACCTTCTTTTTGCTTTGAAATTCTGTCAACGGACTATGAACCGTTGTTTGGGGAAGGTAAGCATGATAATCTTGTTCATTGGATGCAGACGACCCTTCCATTCTTTATGTATCTCCTTGTGAATATTGATAATCTGCGTCTATGGAGAACACCTGATATTCAACCTCTTTTACCTGAAGGTATGCCTCCAGAGCCTCTACAGTAATCTTTTTACAATTTTGAGTCAACAGGAGAAATTATTATTTTTTATGACTAAAATGGTGTTCAAATCTCGTCCCCCTGTGCTAATATAGCGTCAACAGGAGAAACATATACTTTTTTAATATTAAACTGGGGTTCAAATCCCTTCCCCTATCAGTATATCTATTCACCTGAATAGGATTAGAATCACTGCATTCATTATCGATTCTTTATCCTTTTTTTTTATTTCCATGTTTGCGTTGGAAAAGGAATATGAATTTATCAGTAAACACATCCGCATTGCACAAATCTTTATGAAGAAACAAAAGATTTAACATTCAGGAGAGTTGACAGTATCATGAAAACGGAGCAAGAAAAACTTATTGTTACGGTAACAACTGCGAACGCTTGGATTTATCCTGAAGCAAAGAATTATCCAAAAACACCAGAAGAAATTGCAGAAATAGTATATAGATGCTATAACGAAGGAGCAAGTATTGCACATGTTCATTTACCGAAGAATGCAAATAAAAAGACGGTCGAATTAATTAGAGAAAAATGCGATATCATCATACAAGCAGGCATGTCTAGTGATCCAATAAATAAACGACAAGAACTCTTTGATTCGAAACCAGATATGGTTTCCATAATTTTAAACCATCATGATGAGGTTTTTCTTGATCTTGAGATAAATCGACTACATCCAAGGAAAGAATTAGAGGAATATTGCGAATTATGCCGAAAAACAGGTATTAAATCAGAGTTTGAAATCTGGCATCATGGTTCAGTATGGAATTTGAACTATCTGATAAAGAAAAATTTGATAGATAAACCATATTTTCTTACCTTGTTTCTCGGTTGGCCTGGTGGGACTTGGTCTCCCCCTACAAAAGATGAATTATTGCATAGGATAAAGTATCTTCCTCCAGATTGTGTTTGTTCCGTGAGCGTCATGGGACCTGATCAGGATGTTATTTTACCACTTGCAATTGAACTAGAAAAACATGTCAGAGTTGGAACCGAAGATTATCCGTACTTAAAGAAAGGAGTTCTGGCAAAGGATAACACTGAGTTAATTAGAAAAATTGTGAAGATTAGCAAAGAAAAAGGAAGAGAGATAGCAGATCCTTCCGAAACAAGAAAAATGATAGGTATACACTAAAATAATTGTTATGGTGATGTTATGAGAATAATTGGTATAAATGGAAGTCCAAGAAAAAAGGGGAATACACAAGCTTTGTTAAAAGTAGCTATGAAATCGTCTAAGATAGATAACGTGAAATTAATTCATTTGGTTGATTATGAAATCTTGTCATGTGATGGATGTGGTGCTTGTTGGAAAACGAAAAAATGCCCGATTGACGATGACCTTGAAAAAGTAATAAGTGAATTGGTTAGAAGTGATGCAATAATCATTGGAAGTCCGGCTTATTATGGAACTGTTTCAGCTCAGATGAAGGCATTTATTGATCGTTCTGGTGAACTTCTTGGAGCAAGAGGGCATCCTTTAAAAGGGAAAGTTGGCGGCGCCCTCTCGGTTGCTCGACGGTGGGGCCATATCACTACTTGGACAGCTTTACTTCTTTACGTTCTAGAGATGCGATTGATTGTTCCAGGTGCAGGGTGGGGTGCGGCTACTGCTATGAAACCAAACGAAGTCATAAATGATGAGGAAGGCGTTGAAAGAGCTAAAGAGTTAGGGAAATCTATAGGAAAACTTAGTAGGATTTTATCCAAAAAATCTTGATTTTTTATCAAACTGTCTAGCTAACATTTTATGGATTAAGCGTATTTTATGCTTATTTAGAATCCTACAACCAAAATGATTATATACTGATGTAAATATTTTCTGATACTTTTATGAAAAAGATCCGAGTTGGTCTAGTAGGTCTAGGTTTTTCTGGGTCGTTACATGCGGATGCATATGCTGTAATAAAAGACAAGACGGATTTAGTTGCAGTATGCGACATAGATGAGGAAAAATCCAAAATGATGGCTGATTGCTATGGAGCGAAGGCTTACACAGACTTTAAGAAAATGCTAGAAAACGAGAAGCTTGACGCTGTCGATTTATGCGGTCCACACCACTTGCACTCCGAATGTGTAATTGCTGCGGCAAAATCCGGAAAGCATGTGATCGTGGAAAAACCGATTGCAACAACGGTCGAAGAAGCGAAAAAAATGATAGAGGCGACTAGAAAGGCGAACGTAAGATTCATGGTCGCCGAAGATCAAGTGCATCTACCGGCACATAAACTCGCCAAGGAACTCTTAAATAA
>CABMCU010000072.1 GCA_902384685.1 uncultured archaeon
ATTCTGAATCTATTTTATGGGAGATTTCTCTCATTAAACAATCAGCTCTTGGTCTTGGAAAATATTCTCCCATCTGTTTCCAAATATCTTTTAAAGGTGTCTCTGTAATATTTCCAAAACTCAGTGGTGTAAAATCACAGGGGCAGACCTCGCCTGATGAATCGATAAATAACGTCTGATATCCTGTATTACATCCCATAAAATCTTCCGATTCGTACTCCGCTAATGTAGTAACAATTGGTCCTGATCGTTTTTTATTTAATCTTTTTTGTAGACGTTTTAGCAATACAAGTTCTTCTGTTTTGAGTTGTTTATTTATGCATCCAGCCCATCGTCCAGTAGCTATCGGAAAATTTAATCTCAATTCTCCTACATTAAGTGAGCACGCTAAATCATATATTCTTTCCAGTTCTCCATTATTTATTCGTTCTCTCGTTGCTATAGTGTTAATTCCAGTATAGATCCCTATTTCACTACATAGTTGTTGCGCTTGTATTCCAAGTTCCAGAGATCCTTTCTCCCCCCGTACTTCATCTTGAATTTTAGTATTTGTTGAATCTATTCCGATAATAATTGAATCGATATGTGCATCATATAAGTCTTTTACCCTTTTTTTACTAAAATTATATCCAGTAGTATAAAGGATAGTTGATAACTCAGGCGAGCAAACAGATATTATCTTTTCAAGATCTGATCGAATCATCGGTTCTCCACCAGTGATCCCCAGTATCGCGGTTCCCAAATCTTTTATTTCCTCTATTAATGTTAAAATTTTATTTATGCTAAGGTCTTCTTTTTTACGTTTCCCATAGCTACAATGTGGGCAATGATACGGGCATTTTGAAGTGACTGCAAAATCTATGGTATGAGGCAGTCGTTTTTGATTTTTGATAATATCTACGATTCTATCAAAAGATTGTGACGGATAGGGAGGGAAAGCAGAATTGATTCGTATCTGATTATGAAACCAATGTGGTCGTTCATTTCTAAATTTGAATAATGAAAACCACTTAAATTTCCAGGAAGTACCATTCAGATACGGATAAAATTTTTTTAACAGAGTTAGGTTATTTACTTTCTTCATTTTTTACCAAAATTATTGAGCTTACCTTTTGACTTAGGTTTTTATCATTAAATACTCTAATTTATAAATACGAAATAACTTAATACATCTTTTTATTTAAAATTAATGGAAAAATGAAAGTCTTACTTATTCATCCTGCGTCTGGCGGGATGGAATTTGCTGAAAAATTTTCTGTTCCAATTGATCCCTATCTCCCCCCGTTGGGTATTTTATATATTTCCAGTATGCTTGAAAAAAATGGACATACGGTTACTGTTGTTGATTGTAATGCTGAACGATTTACTAAAGATTCTTGTAAAAAAGCACTAAAAGATTGTGACGCTGTTGGAATGACCCTCTATTGTCATCCGTTTGAACAAGACAATTCAACGTATATTGCCAATGTTATTCGAGAAATTGATGCGGATATCCCTTTTATTGTTGGTGGTCCCCATAGCACTCTTTTACCTGAACAATCCATGATAGACCATAAAGCAGACATCTGTGTGAAAGGCAGAGGTGAGACGGTAATCAATCCTATTATGGATGCTTTAAAGGGAAAAAAGAATCTTTCTTCGATTCCGAATATCGCATATAAAAATAAAGGTAATATTATTCATACGAAAACTGAACCTATCAGGGTGAATTTTGATGACCTTCCATATCCTTCTCGACATCTAGTAGATAAGTATGATTATGGTTATATGCAGGGCTTGAAGATTGCGAAAGGTCGTTTAACATCGATAATCACTTCAAGAGGCTGTGTAAATCGGTGTAATTTTTGCAATTTACATGCCTATATACCAGATTGTACTTTTCGGTCAGTTGAACATGTAAAAAAAGAAATTGAAGATATTTCAAATAAAGGATATAAAACCCTCACCTTTGTTGATGATAATTTTATGATTCGGAAAAAAACTGTTTTAGAGATTATGGATTTTATTATCGAGAACAAATTTGATTTTCGTATCTGGATATTTGGGGCAAGAGCAGCTGCTGCTGATAAGGTCATTTTTGAAAAAATGCGTGATGCTGGAACCGATATTATCAACTTTGGAATTGAATCAGGAAGCCAACAGATTTTGGATTATTATAATAAAAAATTAACACTTACACAAATTAAATTTGCTGTAAATCTGGCGAAAAAAATGGGTTTTTTAACGACCGGTACTTTCATGATTGGTGCACCTATTGAAACTAGAGAGCATATTAACCAGACAATTAGTTTTGCGTCGCACTTACCCCTTGATGCGGCGATATTTTTTGCGTTTCATTATACCTATAAATCTCCGTTATGGCAAGATGCAGTAAATGATGGTAAAATACGATCCGATGAGTATAGAGTTGTTCCCGACAAAAAAATTGGATTAGGAAATTTTACTTCTGAAGAGCTTTTTAAGATTACTAAACTTGCTAATATTCATTTCTTTGTAAATCCGAAACGTTGGATGAGAACCTACATCAATGCCGTTAAATATAATGATTATAGACTAGTATTACAGGGTTATCAAATGGTAAAAAAAATATTCACTCAAAAATCATAATAACCCATTATTGGTTATGAAAAAAAATATTCTAAGTAATGATTTAAATTCGTGTTAAGTAATTTTTAACCCATTTCATGTATCAACCACAACCAAAAGAATTAAAACAGAGCATCGAATATTCGGGATACACCTTAGCTATAGAACAACGTCTTTGGTTATAGAACACATTTAGCTATAATGATGGCTGGGCGGGTAACAAAGTGGCTATGTGGCGGACTGCAGATCCGCCTACGAGGGTTCAAATCCCTCCCCGCCCTCTTAAAAAAATCTGACTATTCATACTAAAGGAACAATCATCGATAACACTATCATTCTTATCTTGGGCATCAGCTCGAACGAATAGTCCGTTCTAAAAAATCGAGAGATAGGAATACTTCTGAAAAACCCGGTAGCAGCCATCTATAACCCGACCGTGGTCCTCTCCGACTGAAACTTTGAACAACATAAAACAAAAACCAATGATTTCTCGTGGGCAGACTATAAATACCCATTGTTTATTGCCGTAGTATTCAACATTACTCTTATCTTCATAATTCGTGACTGGAGAAAAAGGAAATGGCGATTGAATTCTTACAAATTAGCACAATTTCTCTTCTCGCAATCGCTATAATGATTCTCAGCTTACTCATTGGTGCTTGGCGAAAAATCATGATGACGTACACCATCATCATCGCCAATTTCCTGGTGTTTTTACTATCGATCTTTTATCCGAATGAAATCATCGGATATTTAGGATTTCGACCAGCATACCTTTCTGTAGACCAACTACCACAACTCTATACTCTCTTTACCTCCATGTTTGTCCATAGCGGATTCTTGCATATTCTCGGGAATATGTTTGTGTTCTTCTTCATGGGTGTTGCGTTTGAACAGCGGATAGGACGCAAGAAATTCCTCGTGATTTACCTTATCACTGGTATATGTGGTGCACTTACACATTCCGTACTCAATCTAGGCTCTTGGGTCCCAGTGGTCGGCGCATCCGGAGCGATCTTTGGGATCCTCGGTGCATTCGCCTACGCGTACCCACGCGATGAGGTGGTCATGCCAGTTCCCCTCGGAATCATGCTCATCATGCGTATCAAGGTCATCTACGCAACCATCCTCTTCGCCTTACTTGAGACCGTTGTCGTAATATTCTCTGTACAGGACAGCACTGCACATTTCGCACACCTGGGCGGACTTGTGAGCGGCGTAATTCTTGCCGCAGTACTGATTGGTAAAAAAGCAGAGAAGATAAAACAATCAAACAACCTGGGATCCACTGATTATATGCAAATCCAAAAATCAGATGCGATTAATTTCTATCATCTTGCAGAGCTGGTTAAAACCCCTGAGCTAAAGAAAATATACCACCACATAGAAAAGGAAAACGTCCTGCAGGTACGAAATATTTGGCTGGATCATTTTCTCGAGAAAATCACTTGCCCGGTATGCAATAAACCCTTGAATCATTTTGATAGAAAAATCTGGTGCGAACAGAATCATTTCCAGACCGATTACTAGAAACCAATCCCTACGAGTATGCCGAAAAAGACGTAACTCGAAATAAGGTACCCAAGGATAGCACCGCTACACAACAAGGGCAACCCTGCCTGTGGTTTTCCTTTGATAACAAACATCATAAGCGCAACAAATCCCACGAGTGTCCCCGCAAGGACAGATAGAGCAATAGGCAAACCATTTGGTATAGTAGTATATGTGGTTGCGACTAGAATCCCTGGCATGACGACATCCCCTAGACCCATGAAGAATGCCTCGCGTTCCTCTCCGCTCTGGAGTTTTTCTTTCAATCGTGTGGTTTCTTTTAGAAGCGAATAGTGTCTGATTTTTGGGACAACCAGCAGCACTGGTAGTTTGAGATCCATCACGGCATCAGCCAGATCAATCATATGTTTGGTCTTGTATACGGAGATTGCATCGTAGACCGCTAATCCAATAAGCAGGATGAGAACGAGCAGAATGCTTAGTGAAATACCAAACAATGCTACGGCGCCAGCGCCGATGATGATGCCGCAAAGGTCAATGATGTACCATTCCGGGTATTTTACGAGAACGACGACAAGACACGCCGCGAGAATACTGGAAAGAAAAATGGTCACGATCCAGTTGGAAATAACAAGGGATAACAGGGGAAGAAAGATATAAAACGACGTGTATCCAACCGCGAATAAAATGATGAGCTGAATCAGTTGTTTCTTCCAGAATTTCGCGATCAACAGGATAATGATGGTCATGCCCAGAACAGTGACGAACACCCAGACTAGGTTCATCGGGTTATCAGCTTGTTCGAACATCTCCATTCCTGCGTTAATAAAAATATGCGAAAGAAGCAGGGCAAACCCGTTAATGATTATAAAAAAACATCCCATGAAAAAAATAGGAAGGATTTCTTTTTTTTCTTTTTCTGTTGTATCATCCATTTCAAGCAAGAATGAATTTCGTCTATTTATAGAGTGGTATTCTTTGTAACATTGAAAAAAATATAATCAAAAAAGACCTTGTAAATTTACTATTTGTTTTTAGTTATTTTTCTTTGGGAACGATATGTTTTTCTGGTCAAATATTTCTCCACCATTTCAAGTGCACACAGGTTTCCACACATCGAACATGCCTTTGTATCCTGAGAAGGTGATCGCTTCGCTCGATACTCTTTTGCTTTCTTAGGATCGATACAGAGCTCAAACATTTTCTTCCAATCAAGAGCTTCCCGTGCTGCACTGAATGTTCTATCGATATCTCGATCAAGTCCTCTCGCGAGATCAGCAGCATGTGCAGCAATCCGCGTCGCAACTACCCCATCTCGGACATCATTCTTATCAGGCAGACAGAGATGTTCTGCCGGCGTCACATAACAAAGAAAATCAGCACCACAAAAACCAGCAAATGCTCCTCCGATACCACTAACAAAATGATCATATCCTGGGGCGATATCAGTCACCAACGGGCCAAGAACAAAATACGGTGCCTCTTTCGTCACCGTCTTCATCACCTGGATGTTTGACTGGATATCAGACAGCGGCATATGTCCAGGACCTTCCACCATGGTCTGCACCCCAAACTTCCGCGCTTTTTCAACAAGCTCCCCGATGATAAGCAACTCCTGAAATTTCGCCCGATCGTTCGAATCAGCAAGCGCACCAGACCGCATTCCATCACCAAGTGAAAGCGTTACATCATATTTTTTCGCAATCTCCAAAAGAGAGCTGAAATCCTTGAAAAAAGGATTCTCCTGATCATGATGAAGAATCCATGCCATATGAAACGAACCACCGCGAGAGACCATAGGAATAAGCCGCTTTTGCTTTCGGAGACGCTCCACACTTTCTTTGGTGATACCCACATGCACAACTACGAAATCAACACCTTGTTTTGCTTGAGATTCAACCATAGAAAACATATCATCTTCAGTCATGTCAACGATCGAACCACGTTTCTCAATTGCCTCAATCCCAACCTGGTAAATAGGAACAGTACCAAAAGGAACCGCCACGGTTTTCAACAGGGAACGACGAATCTTATTTAGATCACCACCTGTCGACAAATCCATCACTGCATGCGCACCAGCATCAACCGCAACCCGAGCTTTTTCAACCTCCTCCTTCAAACTACAATGCTCCCGAGATGTCCCAATATTCGCATTGACCTTAACCCGCAAACCTTTCCCGATCCCAAGAGGTACTGGTGTATGAATCGGATTCCACGGAATCACAATTTGACCCGCTGCGACCTCCTTCCGAACCAACTCCACCTGAGTATTTTCACATCGAGCGACATCCTTCATCTGCGGAGTTATTTTCCCCTGTTTTGCTTCAGAGATTTGCGTCATGTCTAATACCTAATGATTTCATAATATTAATACTTTCAATCGCATGATATATCCGTAGATCATCAAACGAGACAACCACGAAACCATAATGCTAAAAACATCATAATATATACACATTCTTGAAATATTTTTGTGGGCTTGGCAATGAAATCAATTCTCAAACTCTTCTCCGATCATGGGACATTCGTCCAACCAGATGCGCTTAAATATATATCCTCAAAAGAAAACCCTGATGATTTTGCCACATTCCTCATAAAAAGTTTTAGAGAATACCCGTTATTCCTCGCTGTTGAGACGATCAAAAACATCGAAGAATCAACCCAACAACTTAAAGAAATATCGACCCCACCTATAACCGTACTAACATCATCTATACCTCCCATAGAAAAAACCATCGAAAAAGAACTACAAAAAAAATTACTATCAAAAATATATAGTGGAGAGGCCTTCACCAAAGAAACCACGGAAGAGGAAGACGAAGAGGAAATCGAAGAATATGAGAAACCCAATGAAGTGAAAAAAACATCGCAACCGATCGAAATAAAAACAGTCAAAGGATGGAAACCACTTGCTAGAGACTACGAATCAGAATTACGCATCATCAATGACATCACAGGAAGACGAACCAGCGAGGGAACCACTCAAGACTTCGTCAATTTATTCAGAGACAGATACGAAGCGATACGAAAAATCCTTTGTAGCCAACGACGGGAAATCGCACAATACATTCCGATAAATCGCATTCGAAAAACCATGACCGATGTGCAACTCATCGGCATCGTGAAAAACGTGAAAACAACACATAACGGACATCGGCTCATCGAAATCGAGGATGAAACGGGATCTGCTACCCTCATGGCCCTTAAAACAAACACGGAAATAAGCCAAATGGCAAGTGAAGTCATGCTCGATGAAGTGATCGGTATCGTCGGAAAAATCAGCAAAACCGGTGACCTGATCATTGTTCAAAACATTATTTACCCGGACATAAAACTCCACCATGAACGCAAACGAACAGAATCACCGCTCTGTGTCGCTTTTCTCTCCGACGTTCACATAGGGAGTAATATGTTCATGGAATCAGAATGGAACATGTTTCTCCGTTGGATTAACGGAGACCTAGGTAACTCTCGGCAACGAGACGTCGCAAGCAAACTCAAATATCTCATTTTACCCGGTGATCTTGTCGATGGCATCGGTATTTACCCAAACCAGGAAAAAGAACTCGCAATCAGCAACATCTATGAACAATACCAAGCACTCGCCCAACAGTTCCAATATATCCCTGACCATATCACCGTCCTCCTTCAACCAGGGAACCATGATGCTGTACGACCAGCAGAGCCACAACCCGCATTTGAAAAAGAAATACAGGACCTGTTCTCTGGAAAAGAATTTATTTTCATCGGAAACCCTAGTTACTTCTCTCTTCATGGAGTCGAGATTCTCTCCTACCATGGTCAAAGCCTCCTTGATTATTCGACAAACATTCAATCACTCAGCTACAACGAGCCGACCGAAGTCATGAAACTCATGCTCAAGAAACGACATCTTTCACCAACCTACGGTGGCTATACACCGCTTGCCCCAGAACATAAGGACTACATGCTCATCAGCCAGGTTCCTGATATCTTTGTGACCGGCCATGTACACACCTCATCAATCGATAATTATAGGGGAGTAACCCTCATCAACGCGTCGAGCTAGCAGTCGCAGACCTCATATCAAAAAATGATGAATTTCGTTCCGGATTCTGCAAAACTTCCCATCGTAGATCTGAAAACTGGGAACGCCACCGCTATGGATTTCAGCAAAACATCTACATGATTTTTATACGCAAGAATACAAAACTTTAAGTCGCTTACCGCTATGTAGAATTTGTTTATTTTCAGAGCATGATTAACATGGATGGGGAGTTGTCGAAAGATATCGCTGCAAGCCCGGCTATGCGCGCGTATTTTAATCAGCTGCAGCACGATATCGATGTCTGTTACAAGATAGCAAATACTGCACGAAAACGGGGGTTCGATCCTGAATTTTCCGTTGAGATTCCCCAAGCGCTTGATCTCGCTGCGCGTGTAGAACAACTAGTGGGACCAGAAGGGATAGCACCGAAAATCCGTCAAACAACGAAACGGATTGGAAACCGGGAATTAGTCTCCCTAGAAATCGCACGCATGATTGTTGATAAGAAAACCTATAAATTTAACAGTACCGAAGAAGCACTTGACCAAGCGATACGAACAGGTCTTGCAATCCTTACCGAAGGGGTACTTGTTGCCCCGCTCGAAGGCATCGCAGAAGTAAGACTTGGGCGGAATCACGATGGAACCAATTACGTTGACCTGTATTTTTCAGGACCTATTAGAAGCGCAGGGGGAACAGGTCAAGCGATGAGTGTGCTTATCGCTGACATTGTACGACGGGAACTCGGTATCGGTAGTTATATACCAACACAAGGAGAAATCGAACGGTTGAAAGAAGAAATCCCCTTGTATAAAAGAGTCCAACATTTACAATACCTCCCCTCCGTCGATGAGATAGATTTAATTATCAAGAACTGCCCCGTTTGCATCAACGGTGAAGGAACTGAAGACGAAGAAGTTGCAGGATATCGAGATTTACCACGAATTGGAACCAACCGTCTACGAGGAGGGGCATGTCTTGTCATCGCTGAAGGTCTCTGCCTAAAGGCACCGAAGATCTACAAACATATAAAAAAAATGAAACTAACAGGCTGGGAGTTCCTTGAGACATTTGTAAACAGAGGCGCTGACCCGACAAAAATAAACGGAGAAATCCCCCTCATACCACCCTCATCAAAGTACATAGGTGAAGACATCGC
>CABMCU010000073.1 GCA_902384685.1 uncultured archaeon
ATTACAGCATCTACGGAGATCATAAAGGACAAACAAAGATCGGTGATTTCACCAAGTGAACAAAAAAAGTTAGACTCCAATTCATCCACTGGTTAAAACCAGTGGTATTCTTGGAGATTTTTTATAATTAATTATCTAAATGGATATTCTCGGAAATCTTCAGAATTAAATACTTTTCGAGTACATGCTCCTTTTTTCAGCAACTCCTTTTTGTACTTTTCTTTTTACTCTTCTCCTTACACCTAAAACCATTTTTTTACCTCCACCTTATCGTTTCATAATAAATACTTCTTTAAAAACATATCTTTGGTAACTCATGTTTTCTGGTAATGATTGGCAAGATTATTTTCTCCTTTTTTTCTTTCTTTATCTTTATATCTCCAACCATATCCTGGGTATCTCATTTCTTTAAAACCTTTTAAAAATTCGTCAAATTTTTTTGGACTCCTGAAACAAATTGTTCTTACAACTTCTCCTGTTTTTTCATTAAATAACTCAATTACTTTTTTATTCATCGTTCTAAACCGACTCATTTAAACATATCCTTTATCGTGTTCTTTTGCATAATGTGCATATAGTTCCTTTTCACTTTTAAAGGATTTACCACATACCTTACATGTTGGCATATCCTATACCGCCATCTTGTTATTTTATAGCAATCCCTCTTTAAGAACATATCCTTAGAAACCCAACTTTCGTGCAAATGAATAACGATGATAAAAATAAAAGAAGAATTATTCGAGTTTAAGTCTTTTTCGTTTCATTCTATTCTTCCGAATTTTTTTATCTTTCCGTTTTTGTTTTGTGGTCGTTTAAATCACCTCCTCAAACCATGAAGTCTGAACTTCTTTAAAACAGTTGGTTCAATGTAACTTTACGCCTGTTAATGTCTTGGTGTCGATTATACCATCTATTGTTTTAATCTTTTGTATAATGATTTGTCCGATGCTTTCATAATCTTCTTCTTCAATTTTTGCGATAAGATCGTATTCCCCAAACAATGGATGAAGTTCAATAACTTCTTTGAGCATCGAGAGTTTATTGAATACTTCGTACTCATGTGTAGGCGAAATATGAATGAGAACAAAACCTATTACCACCTTTATTTCTCCTTTATCATCAATATCATAACATCTCGTTCCTTAAAAGCATACCCTTAGAAACACATGTTTTGTGCGGGTAGCCGCTAAGTGAACTTCGGTCTGAGAACCTTTATATAACATTCCCTCCTTACGCTACTCCGAGGAAATAATATGGCATTTGAAAAAGACGGGTATATCCTCCACACACGTGAAGTCAAGTTGAAAGGCGGAAGAGACCAGAAAATATACTATTTTTGCAAAGCAGGAAACAAACCAAAAAGTGGCAAACCCTGCGATATACCCGATGGGTATACAACTGGTGTCAACAAACGAACTAAATTACCATATCTAAAAAAGAAATAAATTTTTCTTCTTTTTTTAATTAAGTATATGCAAAATGTATTGTCTTTTCCCCAATGATTTACAATTTTATAACATCTTTTTCCTTAAATAACCAACCATAAGTAAAATTAAAAAAATATAAAGATGTTAAAAAAAACAGATTATGTAACCAGCATATTATGAGAGAATCATTTTAATAGATATACTTGTTCTTTGTTTTGCAACCTAAAAAATGTGACACTGCACTTTTTAATGAAAAGTGATACTCTATGATAGAAATAAAATTACAAAATATTGTAGCATCTACATCTTTTGCAGATAAGTTGGATCTTGATGTGATAGCACAATCATTGGAAGAAGCTGAATATGAGCCTGAGCAGTTTCCTGGGCTTGTGTATCGGTTGAGTAATCCGAAAACCGCTACCCTTCTATTTAGAAGTGGGAAGGCGAACTGTACTGGTGCAAAGAATATTGAAGATGTCAAAACCACTCTCAATATCATTGCGGAAAAACTGAAGAAGCTAGGTGTTGAGGTCTATAAAGACCTTGGGATCGTCATTCAGAATATAGTTGCTACAGCTGATCTGGGGGGAGAACTTAATCTTAACGAAGTAGCTATATCTCTTGGTTTAGAGAATATAGAATATGAACCTGAACAGTTCCCCGGACTTGTGTATCGTATCAAAGAGCCGCGTGTTGCGATGCTGCTGTTCGGCTCCGGTAAAATAGTCTGTGCAGGTGCAAGAAAGATACAGGATGTGTCATTAGCCGTAGATAATTTATCAAAAGAGCTTTCTTCTTTAGGGCTTCTCCATAAGTAAAAACTTTCTCGTACTATAATGGGGCAACGGAAAAAACCCCAAATCTGTTAAATAGAGGGATGTTCTGTTTTCATAAGAAAATCCTCAAAAATTCCCATGTACGAGTATTTATATAACTCAACTGATGAGTGAGAGAATATCAGGGATTTGATTTGTTTTGGTTAAAAAAGAAAAGCAGACAATAGAAGAGATCGTTCAATGTCCTGAATGTGGGAGTAACCATCTGAGTAAAGATTACTCTCGGGCAGAATTGGTGTGTAGAAATTGCGGATTTGTTCTTGATGAAGATATCATTGATCATGGACCTGAATGGCGAGCGTTTGATAGCGAACAGCGGGAAAAACGAGCTCGAACTGGGGCGCCAATGACGTATACCATTCATGATAAGGGACTCAGTACGATGATCGGATGGAAAAACAGAGATTCCTATGGGAAGTCAATTCCAACGAGAAATAGAGCGCAGATCTACCGTTTGAGAAAATGGGCACGGCGTATTCGGATTAGCGATGCAACAGAGAGAAGCCTTGCTATTGCATTTTCTGAGCTTGATAGAATGGCATCAGGCATGGGACTTCCAAGAACGGTGAGGGAGACCGCTGCTGTGATTTATAGAAAAGCAGCATTGAAGAAATTGGTCCGTGGTAGAAGCGTAGAAGGTGTTATCACTGCAGCTTTGTATGCGGCATGCCGGCAGTGCCATGTGCCACGTACGCTTGATGAAATAAGTAGCATAGCACATATATCGAGGAAAGAGCTCGGAAGGACCTATAGATATGTCTCCCGTGAATTAGGATTAAGATTGTTACCGACTTCACCAGAGGATTATATTTCAAGGTTTTGCAGTGAACTGAAACTTAGTGGTGATGTGCGAGTGAAGACCTTGGAGATATTACAAGATGCTACATACCGAGAACTTACGAGTGGACGTGGCCCAACGGGTATGGCAGCAGCATCTCTCTATATTGCATCAGTTCTTTGTGGTGAACGGAGAACACAACGTGAGGTAGCAGATGTCGCAGGTGTAACAGAAGTCACCATTCGAAATCGCTACAAGGAAATCACAAAAAAACTAGATATAGCCATTGGCTTGTAAGTTTACCGTTCTCCCTATTTACTCTTCTTTATAGTTGTTAAGATTATTTCCATTGAAGATACATTGGAGGCTCTACCTTCTTCGTTGGTGAGGCTATCGTTTCCAATTTTTATCTTTTTTATTGTTGCATCTGTAACAAACCTGTTTCTCACATGATAAGCCATATTACGTGGGGAAATGCAGGAGCAGTGAGGGTCAAAACCTGTATCAAACCCTCAAATCACTGACCTCCATCCGTCAATGTATAGCATTATATAGTGATTGTATTATTTACGCAACCCAAAAAAGGATGTAATGAAAAATGTATCGAGACAATAATAGAGGCGGTGGCTATGGTGACGCACCCCGAGTAATGCATAAGGTTACATGTGCAGATTGTGGAAAAGAAACTGAAGTTCCCTTTAAACCAGATGGTTCTAGGCCAGTTTACTGTCGGGACTGTTATCAGAAACATCGGCCACCAAGGAGATATTAAATATCTCTTTTTTTTTATTTTTTTCTTTAAAAAACGATTAATTTTGTTTGAACAAGTAAAAGATCCTTCATTTCAGACCGTATTATCGGCCTGGATCGACCTTCATTTTCCTACTCTGTTGGTCCTTGGTAGGAACTTTCGGAACTACTACCACTATCGTAACCTTTATATGAAAGTGTCTACATGGTATTTCTACTTTTAATAGTATTTAAAGGAGGTAAACATTATGATGGCTGGAGGACAGCAACCAATTATCATCCTTAGAGAAGGAACGAAGCGAGATAAAGGAAAAGGCGCACAGTTAAACAACATTATGGCAGCACGAGCAATCTCCGATGCAGTGAAATCAACACTAGGTCCGAAAGGAATGGACAAGATGTTGGTCGACTCTATGGGTGATGTGGTTATCACGAACGATGGAGCTACTATTCTTAAAGAAATCGATGTTGAGCACCCTGCAGCGAAGATGATCGTTGAAGTCGCCAAATCACAAGATGAAGAATGCGGCGATGGAACAACATCAGCGGTGATTCTCACCGGTGAGTTGTTAAAATACGCTGGAGAACTTATCGAGCAGAACATCCACCCGACCGTTATCTGCGCAGGATACAAGCTTGCAGCAACCAAAGCAATTGTTGAACTCAACAAAATGGCGATACCGATAAAACCAGGGGACAAGAAAACCCTGAAAAACATCGCGATGACCTCGATGGCTAGTAAAGGTGCGAGCGCATCGAAAGATCTCCTCGCGGACGTCGTCGTTGACGCAATTACCAGCGTCGCAGAACATATCGGTGATAAAACCATCGTTTATATGGACAACATCCATATCCATAAGAAACACGGCGGTAGTATCCAGGACACCAGGATTATAAAAGGTATCATTCTGGATAAAGAACGCGTCCATGAGGGAATGCCCCGACATTTAAAAAATGCAAAAATAGCACTTGTGAACGCGGCCTTAGAGATCAAAAAAACAGAGATTGATGCACGTATTCAAATCCAAGACCCTACCCAGCTGCAAGCATTCCTTGATGAAGAGGAGTCCATGCTACGGAAAATGGTTGAGAAAGTCAAAAAAAGCGGTGCGAACGTTCTAATATGTGAGAAAGGCATTGATGATCTTGCGCAACATTTCCTCTCCAAAGAAGGTATTTACGCAGTTCGGAGCGCGAAGAAAAGCGACATGGACAAACTCGCAAAAGCAACCGGCGCAACCGTTGTCGCAAACCTTTATGAGCTCTCAACAAAAGACCTCGGATTCGCAGGAACTGTCGAGGAGCAAAAGATCGGCGATGACAAGATGACGTTTGTTACGGACTGCAAGAATCCAAAGGCAGTCTCCATTCTTATACGCGGTAGCACCGAGCATGTAGTTGACGAACTTGATCGTGGTATGCACGATGCGTTGTTTGTTGTGAAAGTCGCTCTGGAAGATGGTAAAATGACAGCTGGTGGAGGCGCAGCCGCTACATGGATTGCTATGGCGTTACGAGAATATGCTACCACAGTCGGTGGACGAGAGCAGATGGCGATCGAAGCCTATGCAAACGCAGTTGAAATCATCCCCAAGACCCTTGCTGAGAATGCGGGGTTGGATCCTATCGATATGATGCTTGAGGTACGCAGATCCCACAAGAAAGGCGGCAAGTACGCTGGTATTGACGTGTTAAATGGAAAAGTCAGTGACATGTTAAAAATCAATGTCATCGAACCACTTCGCGTCAGCGTCCAAGAAGTACAAGTCTCAACCGAAGCAGCAACCATGATCCTTCGGATCGACGACGTCATCGCCTCAAAGGGTGGCGGTGGTGGCGGAATGCCTCCAGGTGGACCTGGTGGTATGCCCGGTGGAATGCCTGGTGGCGGTGGGCTAGACGATTACTAAACAATCAATCCCTTTCTTTCTTTTTTTTTATTTCCCTCTTTAAAAACATATCCTTAGAAACTCAGGTTCATAGAGCCCCAGTAGGGCTTACGGAACTTAAGTTAAAAGCCCACAAAAAATATCGTCTTAAAAAAATTAATAATTATCAAAATGCATATCCTCGCAAATCATCAGAAATAAATATTTTTCGGGTATAATGCTCCCTTTTTTCAGCACCAGAAGAAAGATCGATTTTTACAAATTTTTTGTGTTCTTCCAACAGGTGAAAAAAATGAAAAGGTGCTCCTGTCGGGATTCGAACCCGAGTCGAAGCCTCGAAAGGGCCTCATGATTGGCCGCTACACTACAGGAGCAGTTATTTATTTGAGCATAGCCCCAAGAGGATTCACACCTCCATCGCTAGTACCAAAAGCCAGCATTACCGACTACTACACTACGGGGCAAGCAATCATTTTTAGTGTAATAGGTCCGAGATTAGAATTAACCTATATAACTTTTTCACGTTTGTGAAACCTTATATCACACAAATGAGTTTACCTCTGATGAGGTGTGTTCGTTGGTAGATATAAAACTTATTAATAAAGTCTCTGATGAACTAAAAAAACATCATGTAACTATTGCAACAGCAGAGTCTTGTACTGGCGGTCTTCTTGCACATAGTTTGACGAACATTTCCGGAAGTTCCGAATATTTTGATTATGGAGTAATTTCTTACAGCAACAAAGCGAAAAAGCAGTTGCTTGGTGTCCCAGAACAATTATTAAAAAATTACGGCGCGGTTAGCAAAGAGGTAGCAGCAGCAATGGCTAAAGCAATACAGCAACGTGCACAGGTTAATTATGGTCTCGCAACTACAGGAATAGCCGGACCAACCGGAGGCTCTAAAGATAAACCGGTTGGATTAGTGTACATCGCTATATCTACAAAGGATACTGTTATCGTTAAACAATTTCTTTTCTCTGGTGATCGACTTACCAATAAAGAAAGCACGTGTACCGCTGCATTGGAACTCCTGTTAAACATACTATCCCACAAAAAGGGTTGAAAAATGTGTTATTAATCGATGGTTCATACGGTGAAGGTGGCGGACAAATTGTCCGCACTGCAGTTGCGTTATCAGTGCTTACCAAACAACCTATAACAATAACAAATATTAGAGCAAACCGTCCGATCCCTGGGTTACGACCTCAACATTACACAGCTCTTTCTTGTATCCAACGAATTTGTGATGCAGAGGTAGAAGGTGTTTCAGTACATTCAACGAGCTTGATGTTTACACCTCACGATATTAAACCAGGAACCTATATCTTCGATATCGGTACCGCAGGGAGTATGACGCTTGTTTTTCAAGCATGTTTGCTAAGTGCGTTTCACACATCAACACCTCTAACCATAAAACTGCGAGGAGGAAGCGATGTACGATGGGCACCATCATGGGATTATTTTACCTCTGTATTTCTCCCATTAATTTCAACAATTGGGATTAAAACTGAATCCCAATTAATCAAACGTGGGTATTACCCAACAGGTGGCGGAGAAGCGATACTTACGATTTACCCCGTTGAAAAACTTATACCTTTCCATGGAGAAGAACCACAGAACTTTACCGATATGCAAGGAATCATACACCGCGCAAACCTTCCAGATCATATCAGTACACGTATGAAACATGCAGCGATAAAGATCGCGATGAAACACAACCTTCGTTCTACCCTCCAAATTGATGCTGCCTCATCGACATCTTCTGGTACTGGAATTACCTTATGGTCTGCTTCAGGACCAACAATTCTGGGGTCATCAGTACTTGGAGAAAAAACAATTTCTGCTGAAGAGATTGGAGAAACCGCAGCAAATCAACTTATCCAGGAAATCACAAGTGGAGCAACTATTGATCGATATGCAATAGATCAGATTTTACCTTACTTTGTTCTTGCACCGAAGGGATCTGCTTGTCTCACCAGAGAAATAAGTAATCATACCAAAACTAATATGTGGTTGATTAAACAATTTTTTAATGTAGATTTTGAGGTGACACCGCAACAAGCTGCTATTCGAATTGTCGTCAAATAGAACACAAATTTAAATACAAATAATATATTAGTTAATTGAACAAGCTTTGTTATAAATTGAATGTATATCAAGTGATGGGAATGCAAGAAATAAAAGAAAATTTATTAGAGGAGAAACCAGAATTCACAACACCTGATGATCGATATCATACGTTGTTTGAAAGGATTAATGCTGCAGCATTTCTTACCAGTTTTGACGGACAGATCCAAGAAGCAAATCAAAAATCATGTGAGTTACTCGGTTATGATTGGAATGAACTTCTACGTTTAACATTACAAGATATTTTGTCAAAGGAATTTGATTGGAAACAATGTCGTGATGAGCTTGCAACACGTGGGTGTATGACCCTTGAATCAGAAACGATCTGTAAAAACGGAAATCATTTTCCTGTTGATGTCAATATCTCGATTTTCCGGATGAATGGTAAACTGGTTATGTTGGCTTTACTTTGGGATATCACACAACGGAAAAATCAGGAAAAACGGTTGAAAGAGAGTGAAAAGAGGTATCATGGATTGTTCGAATATACAACCGATGGAATCTTCGTTCTTGACGCACATGGTGATATTCTTGATATTAATACCCGAATGTGTGAAATTCTCGATGCCGTGAAATCCTCCGTTATAAATAAAAATCTGTTTAACATGGATTTATTAACTGCAAAATCCCTCCCTGTGGTGATCCAGCAGTTTGAACAACTCCTATCAGAGAAAATCGCAGCGAGTTATACGACTGAAATTAAAAATCAGCAGGGGAAGATTTTGGATGTAGAGATCAGTTCATTTTTCCTGGTAAAAAAGGATAACGAGGTCGATAATTTTGTTTTAATTGTACGCGATATCACCTCACGCAATGAGGTAGAGTTGAAACGTGCAAGAGAACGTGAATTGTTAAAGACCCTGATGGATAATATTCCTGATTCAGTGTATTTTAAGGATGATCAGAATCGTTTTATCCTGGTAAATAAAGCAAAGGCAACACATTCGAATGTTAACCCTGAGGAAATGATAGGAAAAACTGATTTCGATTTCTTTCCTCAAGAGCAGGCACAAAGAATCTTCGATGATGAGAATGCAATTATACATTCTGGGCAGAGAATCATCAATAAATTAGAATGTTTAGTTCGTAAAGATGGTTCGGAGCAGTTGGTATCTGAAACCAAAATTCCGCGATACAACGAGGATGGAGAGATTATTGGGACGATGGGAATTACACGGGATGTGACGGACTGGAAACACGCGGAGGACGAGCTTGCCAGAAACCTTGAGATGTTACAGACACTAATGGATACCATCCCTGATTCAATATATTTTAAAGATATTCAGAACCGATTCGTTCTCGTTAACAAAGTAAAAGCAGAACAGTGGAATATTCCACCAGGGGTGATAATCGGTAAGACTGATTTTGATTTCCTACCTATTGATCAGGCACAGAAATTATCTGATGAAGATTACAAGATACTACAAACCGGGAAATCGATTATTAATTGTATTGAAAAAAGAATGGGTTCTGATGGTTCAGAGCAATGGTATTCGGTTACGAAAGTACCTCGATATGACCTCAGAGGAAGAATTATTGGAATCCTGGGTATATCACGAAATATCACAGAATGGAAGAAGATACAAGAAATAAAGCAATAAAAAAAAAAAAATTAAATACCTCTTTCTTTTTTTTCTCATCTTTAAATAGATAGCTTTAGTAATCTACATATCTACTGGTATTACTGACTAAAAAGAATTTCTTTAAATCAGAAGAAATATTACAACATGTTAGACAAAAAATAACCGGAAAGAGAACCTAACGAGATTTTTTCATAGTCTATTCTTCTTATCTTATTTGTATTAATTATGTGATCGGGAAAATAGTAAATGCAGGTTTATTCAAAAGATAATAATTTTATAAGAAGATTTATATACTTATTAAAATAATATAATTTTGAGGTCTGTTGATGGGGGATGATCCCTATTTTTCCCATCTTTCCTCACCACTTCCTCTGGATCCCCCATCTACACCTTAATATCTATCTTGAGAAAAATTTTATTCTAAGATAGATTTAAATTCTCAACCTTTTCTATAGATATGTATGGAAAAACGATGGAAACGAATAGAAAAAATTCTATCACCAATCGGTATAGTATATTTCTTGGTGTTAATTCTTTTTGTAACCCAGTCAATAGATCCATCATGTAGAGCCATTTTGAGTTATGAACAACGAAACACTCTAAAAGAACCACCAACACCACTACAACAACCACCAACCGGTCCGGGTGGTTCAAATTATTCTCATGAAGGTGTACGACAAACGCATTATGGCTGGGGTGATCATGAATTCTGGATTTTTGAGCCAACCAACCCGATACCACCATCAGCACCCCTAATTGTTTTTAATCACGGATGGAGTGCATTTTTTCCCAATTCCTATAAAGCTTGGATAGAACATCTGGCCAAACGTGGAAATATTGTAGTCTATCCACGATACCAACTAAGCTTCATCATTGGTGTTCGGTATGCGACACTAAATGCGATCCAAGCTGTAAAAAAAGCAATTACCATCCTACAGAACAGCGATCATGTTCAACCTGATCTCGATAAGTTCGCTATCGTTGGTCATTCACTTGGTGGCGGTATCACCGCAGAGATGGCTGTGCTTGCTGAAGAAAAAGGGTTACCCCATCCAAAAGCCATCATGCCTGTCCAACCATTCATACGAAATGATACCATGATGAAGAATTTCCATGATATCCCCGCAACAACCTTATTATTGGTTATCGTTGGAGAAAATGACACTATTGCAGGGAATTTCTCAGGAAAAATGATTTTCTCCACCTCAGATCAGATACCATTCAATCAAAAAGATTTTATTATTCAACGGACAGATCGGTATGGGTCTCCTGCTCTTGTTGCAGATCACTTCGCACCGATCTGCATCCCTAATAGTTCTTGGGTCAACGCAATGGATTATTACTCGACGTGGAAGCTTTTTGACGCGCTTACCGATTATGCGTTCTATGGTACTAATCATGAGTTTTGTCTTGGTAATACATCAGAGCAGCGATTCATGGGGTACTGGAGTGATGGAACTCCGGTAAAGGAACTCACAGTAACGGATACCCCATAATTTCCGTCTTTTTTAATGGCGTTTATTTTTTCGTTTTGTCGTTTTCACGAGGTACGTTTATATAGATTCTCTGGCAACAGATATCATGCTATTGCATATCAATAGTAGAATATAAGTGAGGTAACGAAGATGAAAAACAAAACAAAAAAATCTAAAATCAAAGGGAAAACCATGTATCAAGAGATTGAAACCGTGCAAGATGATCTGTTTGATAGATGCATACGAAAGGGACTTATTGAAAAAACTTCCTTCGGCTATTATTTTACACCGGAATTCTTCGAAACATTAGATATCTATAATGAAGAGTAAACATAGATAACCCCGCTGTACTTTTCTCCTTTTTCTAAAACAAAGAGGTAATTTTACTATTTTTTCTTCCGTCTGAGTCTCTCCCTTGTATAAGGTAATAACCCGCCAGAATCACGGATTGCGAGAATTTCTTTTGGAAGCTTTTGGAACGAGAAGGTATTCGAACCAATCATAATGGTACCTTTCTCAACATCAAGCCCGACGCGATCTCCTTGTTTATATGCTTTCACTGCTTCAGGACATTCAATAAGCAACAGACCTTGATTGATAGATGATCGATAGAAGATCCGAGCAAAACTTTCTGCAACAACCGCAGCAATACCAGCCGCTTTTATTCCAAGAACAGGTTGTTCACGAGAGCTCCCACAACCAAAGTTTCTCCCAGCAAAAATAAGATCACCTTCTTTTACATTTTTAGCAAACAGGGGATCTAAATCCTCAAGCAGATGTGGCCTGATTTCTTCTGCAGTGCTGCAGGTGTAGGTGTATTTTCCTGGAAAGAGCATATCGGTATTGATGTTATCACCGTACTTCCAGATTTTCATTTTCGCATCTCCTTTCGAGGATCGGTGATTTTCCCATAAATAGCAGATACCGCAACGATTGCTGGACTTGCCAGATAGATTTCTGCTTCGTTACATCCCATACGTCCCTTAAAATTTCGATTTGATGTACTAAGACATCGTTCACCAGGTGCAAGCACACCCTGATGTGCACCCAAACACGGTCCACAGCCAGGTGGGAGCACCGTGGCTCCTGCTTCAATAAAAATTTTAATAAGACCTTCTTTTAATGCATCAAGATATATTTTTCGAGAAGCAGGAAGTATCAACAACCGCACATATGGATGTACCATCTTTCCTTTCAAAATTTTCGCGGCAATCTGAAAATCAGATAACCTCCCGTTCGTGCACGTACCAAGGAGACATTGCTGGATTTCGATCCCCTCAACTTCCTTTATCGGTTTGACTTTGTCAACACCGTGTGGTACCGCAATAACTGGTTCAATCATCGTAAGATTATATGTGAGTTCTCGACTATAGGTTGCATCATCATCAGGGTTGATAGCTGTATACTTTGATTTTAAAATTCCAATCGATTTTAGGTAATTTATCGTCACATCATCAACAGGGAATACCGCGTTTTTTGCTCCCATCTCTACACCCATATTTGCAATGGTAAATCGCTCTTCAACTGAGAATCGATTAACGTTTCCATGGAACTCTACAGAACAATAATCAGCACCAGACGCGGACACATCTCCAATAACAGAGAGAATCACATCCTTCGCAGTAACCATACGCTGTAACTGACCTTTCAATGTTATTTTGATGCTCTGAGGAACCTTCAGCCACGTCTCACCCGTAAGTAATAACGCAGCAGCCTCGGTTCGATCTATTCCTGAGGAAAACGCACCAACCGCCCCATACGAACATGTATGGGAATCACTCCCCAGCACAATTGTTCCTGGTAACGCAAGACCGTTCTCAACGATTATCTGATGACAGATCCCGGACCCGACATCAAAAAAATGTTTTATCTTGTAGTTCTTGACAAACTCACGGATTTGTTTATGTTGTACAGCATTTTTTTCAGCTGCCGCCGGGATGACATGATCTAGGACAATAACAGGAAGGGATCTGTTGAAGATACCATACTCTTTTAATTCTGGTTGTATCTTTGATATAATTGGTGCTGCATTATCATGCATGAGCAAATGATCAGGTTTTATTGTCAAGATTTGCCCGGGCACGACCTTTTTTTCACTACCATATTTTGCTAGGATTTTTTCTGCAAAAGTCATTCCCATATTATCTCACCGTTCTAATAAACCTCTGCGCAGATAGATTTCTTTTTGCACCTCAGAAAATGGTTTTACTTGAAATGTTTTTCCCTGTGTTTTATTCTTAAATATACCGGTAATAAAATCAATAAAAACGATGTCTTTCTCATGTATCTTTTTTGTAATATCATCTGCAACAAGAATTGACATCCCACTATTGATCGCATTTCTTTCGTATATCGCACCAAACGATTCTGCGACTATCGTACTAATTCCTAATGCTTTGAAACAGTCGACTGCCTGCTGCCGAGAACTCCCACAGCCGAAATTTTTCCCAACCACAACGATATCACCTTTCTTCGCTTCTTTAGCAAATTGTTCATATCCCTTCAGGTTCCCAAATGTATATTGTCCCATCTCTGATATAATAGTGAGCGAAAGATGTCTGTTGTGGTAGATCATATCGGTGTCAATGTTATCTTTTTGGATAAGCCACACTCTACCTTCAACGCTGAGCGGCGGGACAACCAGCTCGTTCTTCTGAAGTGTTTCACTTTTTGTAAGAATCTTTTCAACTTTCACTGATACTGGTTTCATTGGAATCGCATCAACAGTTGTGATGTACCCGGCAAGTAATGATGCTGCGACGGTTTCTGGTGACGCCAGGAAAATGTCCCCTTTTCCTTGTTTCCCGACAAAGTTCCGATTTCCAGAAGAAATTGTAACTTCTCCTGTTCCAGTTTGACCGATTTGTCCAGCAGCACATCCGGCACAACCGGCGGAACCAACTAATGCTCCCGCGTCTTTGAAAATATTTATTAATCCTTCCTTCAGACAGGTATTCCATATCGTGTCAGTAGCAGGGACAATTTTCAGGATTCTTCCTGGTGCTATTGTTTTATCTTTCAGAATAGCAGCAACTGCCCGCATATCCTCGAGGCGAGCATTGGTACTCGATCCGACAAAGCCAGAATTAACAATTACACCTCTAACATCAGCTACATTCACAACATCCTCCGGATGACCAGGACGCGATATCTGTGGTGGAAGTTCTGAGATGTTTATTTCCATGGTACGTTCGTAATGTGCATCAGGATCTGCGTTAATTGGTTTGATAGTAATTCCAAACGTTTTTTTGTAGTACTCCATGACTTTCTGGTTGGTGGGAAACAAGATGATGATACCGCCCATTTCCGTTGCCATTGATGCTATCGTAATCCTCCCATCTAATGATAACGAATCAATATATTCACCGTAGAGTTCTGCAGAATACCCAAGTAGTCCATTCGCTCCAAGTTCTTTATTCATCTTTAATACAACATCTTTCGGGGTTGCAGTTTTTAATGGTTTACCCTTGAGAATAATTTTTATTGAGGGGGGAACCTTAAACCAAATCGTCCCATGGGCGAACGTATGTGCAATATCAATATCGCCCATCCCTTGACCGAATGCACCAAGTGCACCGAGGATGTTCGCGTGAGAATCTGTTGATACGAACGTATACCCTGGAGATATAAGTCCTTCTTCGAATGCGAGATGGGTTCCAATGCCACTGTTGATATCATATATTTTAATACCGTATTTCCTGGCAAACTCCCGACAGATCTGTTGGTTCTCTGCGTATTTTTGATCGCAGCCGCCAGGATTACAATCAAAGGTGAAGAACGTGCTCTTCGGATCGTGGATAGAAAGGTTGTTTTCTTCAAGGCGTTTGACGACGTTTGCTCCACCGAAATCACGTGCAACTCTTACGTCAATAACAATATCTATGATTTCATCGACATCTGCAGTACTTTTTGAATGAGCTTCAAAAATTTTTTGAATAATGGTTTTTCCCATAGTATTTGTCCCTCTAGGATTATTTTTTTACAATGTTTTCCCCGTTGGTACCTCTAATCAATTGTGAGTATGAAAGCATTGTGGTTTTATTACCTATAAAAATTGATATAATAATATAATCATTCCTACTCCTTTCATACTGTGTTGTATGAATGTACTATTGCGTTTTATGAAAATTTTTTTATATAATTTAACGTCTTGATATCTTGAAAATACTTTTTTAGAATTTTTAATTTAGATTTCTCAATATTTTCTTTTCTCCGTGGCTTTGTCTTGGGAGACCTCATAGAACATTCGTAGTGATCATTTTCCAATCCGCGATGAGATCGTTCGAAATTATTATCAATTACTTAGAATCTACAATCGGGTATTGTATAGTTTAGAGGTGGAAAATTTATAGTGGAAAATCAGGGTTGGTATCGTGCAATAATGTATGGGGAGTTCAGCTGGGAAACTAAGAAAGATGAACAAGGAGACAAGAATAGTCTATATAGAAGTTTTACCTTATCTATGATCGACTCCCCGAGAATTATTATCTTATTATTGTATAAAAGAATATTTTACCTTTATTGTTACAAATGTAACCAAAAATATAATAAATTATAAATATAGATGATGGTTTAGTTTTATTTGAGAAAAAGGAGAAAGGGATGTTTAACGATCTTCACCTGTATTCCCGATTTTTTTTCCCTATCCTCCTTTAAGAGGAAGAACATGATAAAATGCAAATTTCTTGAACAATATCGTATTCCGACGGTTACACTTGATGGTGAAGAACACGTGGTAAGTGAACGGTGTAGGTTAGGTAATGAAGTCCCATTAGATGGCTGTTTAGAAGATTGTCCTGACTTTGAATCAGTATGATGTTTTAGCTCTTTTATGTTGTATTGTTGTATGTATCAACGTGAGCCATTTGTTTTCTCCCTCAACTGTTATCCCTGCTTCATCAGAAGGTGTTCTCCTATCGAGTACAATCGGGCTCCGTAAACCACAGTTGATTTCCCACAGTAAAAATCCCACAGTGATTTTGCACAGAGCCTTATAAATCTAAGGTAAAAGTCAAATCGTAGTCTTCCCTTTTGATAAAAAACTCCTGATAAAAGTCCTCTATATAGTGTAGATTGGCAATCAACACACAAGGGGCGACCAATAGTACCAACACAATTAGTTTTTAAAACTGTTTGCAAACACTAAATTGACAAAAAGAAATTAAAAAATAGTATTTATGACTAATATCAATCATGTATTTAATTTAGGCCATTTCCATGCATGCCAGACGATCAAAAACGCAATTATTACCCCAACAGCTTCTAACAAAAGGTGACCGCTAAATTCTTGACCCATACTTAAAGGAAGAACTATAGAAAAAATAAGGTAAATACCAAAGAAAAGACCTAGAGCAGCATTTGTATAACGATTTGTTCTCTCTTTCAGGACTAATGTAAGGAACGCCATTGTTAAAGGAATAAGCCAAAAGAGCGAAAACACTATTAAAAAACCAGTATTTATCTCCATTCCCTCAAACTTACCTGCAATAATATTATTTATTACACCAGGTGCAAGAATGTACAATATCTGTGTACCTGAACAGCCTGCCGCAAGAATAATCCATAACACGGTAATTCTAAGTTTCCAAACTAATTCTTCCATAAATTTCCTTTCTCCTTTCTCACCAATAGAGAACTAATCAACCAATCATTTTAATATTTTACTATACAAGAACAATTCACAAAGAGTTCTGTCTCTTTAAGGGTAATATTATAGTTTTTTTGTATAACACGATAAAAAAAAGAAAAAGATAAAATTGAACTTACTTCTTATCTCTTCTTTCAGACTCTACACCATACCAAGACTTCAAAGCTACTACTTGTACATGAGGAGCTATACTAATCACAGCGAAAAAAAGTCCAAGCAGTAACCAAGTTGTTGACGCCAAGTGAAGATCGATCTTCAATGCTTCTCCAATGACTCCTGCTATAATAAATAGCAAGGCAATAATTAAACAACAGAGGTTCGACCATCTCCATTTTTTAATATCTTTCCTTACTTCATTCCAATCCTTATATGGTTTACCACTCATTCTCCTTATACCTCAATAATATCAACTGATGATATGTTATATAATTTTACATTTGTGTTCTACTATTTACAAAAACAAAATATATAAAACTTCCAGAATAAGAGGAAAGGGAAAAATTAGGGGATATATGAAGAATCTGTACCCTTCCTCCTTCTCCACAATAAAACTATACTACCATCTCTATAAATGCTTTTCTACATTTTGTGTTACATTTGTAACGTTAGAGGAGGAAATATTTATTTACTACCATTTTATATATTTCTTTGGGGGTCTGGATTCTCCAAGTAGAGTTGAGTTAACGATTATCTTTTTTTTGCCTACCCTTTTTTAAAAAACCAGATCCCTCCTTTCCTTCAAACAACGAGTTTTATGCAATACCAGATCTTCTTAGTCTTTTACTTCACCTATTCCTTTACAAACAGGACATATTCCTGTTGTACCGCAACGTATACAATTATCATCTGCCATAACTCCAATAATACTACCAGTTCCATTACAGTGACAGCATTCACCACTTCCACGACAACTTGCACATACAGCCATTATTATCCTCTAAATTACAAATTCAAAGCATTCAAATCCTTAAAAACATATCCGTTTTCCAACCCCAATTTCCCAACGAAGATTTCCTAACGCTATATTACACAGAACCTATGACGAAAATATTTATATAAATTCACTGTCTTAACTTTTATAAAATAAAAAGGGAGGTATTAGATAGAATGAGAAAAATAATATTTTTAATAGCCTTTTGTATAATAACAAGTCTATCATTACCATTAGTAACCGCAGAAAACACCACAAATAATACTGGACCAGAATTTGAAGTCGGTCTTTATACAAGCATAGGATTCGGTTTAAGTTTTCATGGTTTTGAAATATCGGTAAAAAACATCGGTGATTCAACAGCTCATAATGTAACACTTACCAATTTAAGTATCGAAGGAAATGTAATTTATAATAATCGAGTTACAAAGTGGGAAAGGGATATTGAATCAGGAACTACCTTATTAGGTTCTCCTAATAGTTTATTCATTGGTATAGGAAGATTCACTGCGACAATGACAGTTACTTGCGATGAAGGAATCTTTGGTACAGGTAGTGGAAATGGTTTTATCTTTGGTCCTTTTATAATAGTACCATAAAACTAAATTTCCCTACCTATCATTCCCAAACGAGAATTATACAGAACCTACATAGTACCTCCGAATGCAAAAATCTACCAAGGAAGTCATCAATTTTGGATTGTTTCTCCTTAGGAATTGAGTAATACCTGTTTATTGATTCCTTAATTCTCCGTGTCTTCCTCCAATGATTTTTACCAAGGAACACCCTTTTCTCATGAATATCGATGTCAGTGTTGAAAACCTGCGATACCTTCGCTAGATCTTGATATGAGATAATCCTCGATGTATTCTGCTTCATCAACTCTAAGAGGGCAAGTTTATTCTTATCCTCTAGATAATAACAGGATTTATTCTTGAACTGAGACCGTTTAATCGAAGGAAAATATCGTTGTAATGCTCGGAGAGCATTCCGATTCTCCTCTGTATAGACATATCCTTTCGCTATAAGTTGCTTCAATAGTTCAAGTGGTTTTCCGCTGACGTACGGCTCCCGTTTGTATTTATTTGGGAGATCCTTTGTATGTTTGTAAACTGTTGTACGATCGATATGCATCTCCTTGGAAACCTGGAACTTCGATTTACCTTTCAGAATTTCCTCTCGTATTTGCTGAATATCCTCTTTAGTAAGATGTCGTATCATCACTAAGGAGCGTAAAAGGATCTATAAAAACATATCTTTATAACAGTAAGTTTGCAAAACTTATATAAAAAGATATCGAAAAAATTCAATTTTTTATTTTTAAAAAAATAGAAATATTTATAAATCATTTTTTAATCTGCAATACAGGAATTAGAAAGGAGTAAGGGGGAATGAAATAATGGTTTTTAGTAAAATTTTTTCTCGAAAAAAGATAATAGCGTTATTTTTATCATTGATAATCTTTTGTAGTTCAACAAGTGTAATTTCTATTTCTTATAATATGAACACAATTCAAAAAACAAACGAGTATAAAAAAGAAAATTTTGAAGTTGATCAAAAATTTATTTATCAAATAATAGAAAATTTAAGTCATATATGCTATAATTATTCTCAAGGAAGAACTTATGGTACATCTGGAGAAAATTTTGCGGCAAATTATATTTATGATTTTATGGATAAAATTAATCTTAAAAACAATTATCTTGAAAAAATTTGCGATGAATCTCTTCTTTCAATTTATCCAAATATTACAAGATACAAATTAATTGATGATAAAATTCAAATAAACGGTTTTAGTCTAAAAATATATGAAAATGGTACTGCTGAATCTCCCGAATGTTTCCCGATAGCATCAGGAGCAAATAATCCAATATATGACATTTTTAATTATAATTATAGTTATAAAAATCTAAGGTTGCTTCCTGGAGATATTTTTGATACAAATTTTTTCTTACAAAATTCAATATCATTTCCATGTAAATTAAATAACTATAAATCTATGATTATTGGAGAAATTATATTACCAAGAAATGACACAATTTTTAATAGCTATGATGATAATAAAATAATTTTATTGGATTCAAATAATTCACAGATATTTACTAAGCAAGAAAAAGATATTAAATATCCAAAATTCGTATTATCATATGATTCCAATAATAAATATGATTCGTATGCTAATACTACATTTATTCAAGTTTCAAAAGAAAATTGGTATAAAATAAAAGAATTAGTTAAAAAAGAAAATGTTATTATAACAAATATCATTTCTGACGGAAATATTACATTAATATATAATTATGAAAAAATTATTGAAGATAAATTTGGACCAATAGATTTTGAGTATATGTTTATAGAAGGAATGCCCTCAATAAATCAAACATATACTGAACTTAAATGGAAAATATTGAAAGAATTTAATTTGAGTTATTATAGTCTATTATTTCTTAAAACATATATATGGGGTGCCATTTGGAAAATTGGAAATAAATGTCGAGGTGGCATAATATACGACAACGATAACGAGACCCATTTGATGATATGTTCATTAAAAGATTATAATTATATTGACATAAGTCAAGCAGGAGGAGCAACATGGCCATATACTCCCCTGTTTTCTATTAATAATACTATAGGTTCAAAATTATACAAAGACGCCTGTTTAAAAATTAGCGAGAAAAAGTATAAAGTTGAATATTATCTAGATCAGAGCTATAATGAAAGTGCTATTAGTTACAATGTAGCAGGTAATAATAGTAAATATGAGAATGATAGTAAAATTGCTATAATAAGTGCTCATTATGATGGATATTGGGGTCAATCTAGTGCAGATGATGCTGTTGGAACCTCAATTATGCTTGGAATTGCAAAATTAATCGAGGATTATAAACTTGAATCTAAATATAAAATTCGATATGTCGCTTTTGCCGGAGAAGAGTATGGATTTCGTGGTTCTCATTTTCATAATTTATTTCATTTTAATGACAGTATCGCATATGTTATTAATTTTGAAGAAGAAGGATTTGAACAACATAATCCACCAGTTAAATTATTATTATATTCACCAAATGGATCGATTTTAGATGCTGCAGAAATAATTCTTGAAGATATAGGTTATTTTGAAAAAACTCAAACTGAAATTGAAAGAAACAAAAAACCAGGCCCAAGTGATGAATCAGTATTTGTTAAGAGACCAGGAATTAATACTTTTTGTTTTGGAAAAGACCATAACTGGACAGATTATCATAAAACAGGTCTTTCTAATAAAGTAGGAGATTGCATTGATAATATTAATAAAAGTTTACTGAATATTGTTTCTGAATTTTCTTGGAGAATGGTTGAATATTTATTATTTAATCCAAATTGTTGGTTTACGAATATTTCATTTACATCTTTTAATTCAAAAAATAATAAAAATAATAAAAATGATTCGATAATGATACATTTCAGCATTAATTCAGTAATACCAAAAGACAAAATAATGCTCAAGATTTATTATCGAAATGAAGATAATCTGAATGATTATTATCATTTGTATCAGATAGAAAATTTTATTATTGACTCGACTGTCTTGAAAAAAAACATAATTTTTAGTCTGAACGATAGTATAATTAATGGAGATTATTCTATAAAACTTGAACTTTACAATTCTACTGGAAGAATAAATGAAATTATGAATATTAATAATAAAAACTATAATGACACAGCCTCGTCGAATATCCTACATCTGGAATCTTCATTGCTTCATCAAGAAAAAATATCTATTTTTAATTATGTATTTAAAAATTTTTTAAATGAAAATAATATTATAAAACTAAAGATTTTTTTCGATTACATTCTAAGGAAGTAATTACTCCTCGATCCAATTATTGAAGATAAAGATGTGGGCTGAAAGTGGATTGTTTAGTAAGTAATTAATATAAAACGATACCAGAAAACAATCATATAATACAATAATAAAATTTTAAAATGGCCAATTAAAATGATGAACTAGTAACAGTATAGTCATTATAAGCGCTTTTAACATCTCTAATAGCCACATAACCTTACTCTCCAAACAACTATAAAAATGTAGCAACAAAATGTTTATAAACCTTTCTATTATCCAAATTGATTAGTAATTTCAATATCTGCGTTAAAAACCTGGGATACTCTTGCTAAATCCTGATATGAAATGATCCTTGTAGTATTCTGCTTCATCATTTCCAGGAGTGCGAGCTTATTTCTATCTTCCAGATAGTAACATGATTTGTTCTTAAACTGAGATCGCTTTATTGAAGGGAAATACCGTTGTAATGCTGTCCTATTACAACTGGTTTGATGTAATCGCCTATTTTTTCATCCGATCTCATTAATTCCTTTCTCGTTATTTCATCTACAATAAACGCCTCGTTTAATCCAGTTTTTAAACCGTAAAAAATTTTATTTCCGACATAGTCTTCAATCGGTATACTATTGGCCTTTATTTTTTTTAGAATATCATTTGCCTCTTTCCTTTGGATGTTCCAATCATTCTCTCCAAATTCCTTTTGATTTATTATAAACTGTTTACTTTTAATATACTCCTCTAAAGAATCAAAATTCAGTGTTTCCATTTTACACACTTGGATTTTTGGATTTAGTTTGTTTATTTTTCTTATTACGATTATACAAGGATAAATTGTTGCTTCTGGAAATACCTTAAGGTCTCCAAAATCAATGAAGGTTTCTATCCAATATTTACTAATAAATTTACGTAAATTGGCTCCGTAACCTGCTCTAAGCCACTTGTTAGATACAATCATTCCGAAGTAACCGCCATCTTTAAGTAACTTGATTTCACGTTCAAAGAAATATACATATAAATCGGCCATCCCATTATACACTTCATAATTTTTCTGGAGGTATGGTTTTAATGCTGAAAATTCCTCCTGTCTTACATATGGTGGATTGCCGATTACAACATCGAAACTTCCTTCTTTAAAATCTCCCTGCCATTTGAATGCATTATATTCTACAATAGTTTCATCGTCAATTACGGAATTACCATGTTTAATGTGTAAATCTATTTCTTCTGGTAATCTCCTATTTTTCTCTGCCGCTTTTAATAATAGATTTAATTTTGTGATCTCAACAGCTTTATTATCCAGGTCAACCCCGTAGAGATTATTTTTCAATATCTCCGTTTTTACAGAATATAAGCCCTGACTATCAAACATACGTTGTTTTGAACTTTTTTCAGATGAAATATTTACACGTAGATAATCAAATGCTTTAATCAAAAAAGAACCAGAACCACACGCAGGGTCTAGAACCTTAATTTTCTTTGCCTTAATCTTCTTATCTTTTAACAATTCCCCGACAGTGTTTTTAACGATGTAATCCACAATATAGGTGGGAGTATAATATATCCCTTGCTCTTTTCTGTGTGCCTGTCCATTTGTAAGTTTTGCTTTCCCTGTTTTACTTTCCAATAATATTTTACCCAAGTATTGTTCATAAACCTGTCCAAGAAGATCGGCAGTTATCCACTCAAAATTATAGATATATCCTTCATTTTTTGAAGTATAAAGATACCGAATAAGTTTCTTAATAATCTCGCCATTGATTGTTATTTTATCGCAATCATTATCCTTATTAATAGCAAATAATCCACTGTTATAGACATCATTGTATTTTTCAAAAATCTCTTTTAACTTCGAGTATGCTCTGTTATCTGGAACTGCTACTGCATCTTTCAGTATCAAATTCTCAGGATTGATTCCCGTATCTTCACATTTTCTGATAAAAATAAGTCGGTCAATGATTCTTTGAGTTATCTCTTCCTTTTCATTTGGTTGGTATTTCCCATGATAAATTTTTTCTATATCATCAGCTATGTACTTTCGTATTAAAATTAAATCGTCGAGAAGCGGTTTATCTATCGTAATCCTTTTCTTTAATAATCCTAGATTTTCTGCCTTCTTCAATAACAGGTTTTGTTCAAAACTTGATTTAGATAGTAATAATAAATCATGGATATTTTCAATATATTCCTCTGGTGTACTAAATACCATTATTTTCCTTTTAACAATATTTTCTTCTTCTACACAAAATACCTTTAATTCCTCAAAATTTGTAGAGATCGCAATAGGAACCGATTTTGATAAGGCATAGGATACAACCTGTGTATCTGCATCTTTATATAATGGTACACCGATTTTTTTTACCTCCAAGAAGAATACTTTTTTATCTCCAATGTAAAATGTGTAATCAGCGAAACCTCGTTTACCTTCCCGTTGTGTCTTTTCTCGTTTTTTAAAATCCTTTTCTGTCCAACCCAGATGTTTGAATAACGGTTCGATTAGTTTTGTTTCTATAGATGCCTCAGATTCTTTTTTGTATTCCTGATAGTTTATTCTAAATTCATCAATCAGGTTTTGTACTTTTGTTTTTATCTGTTCATCAGTCATAAGTAAGATGTGATATTGTTCGTTTCTTCTTTAATTTTTGGCAATGACTCATCCCATTAATTCTTGATTGTCTATATACATTTTTTTGGGGGATAATACAATCCGATAATCATCCAGACAGGATACATGGAATGAGTCCCAACAAAAAAATGTAAATCACATTTTTCTATCATCATTGTATAATATCTTTGATAGATTTTCTCCCATAATACTTCAGGAGTTTGATAAATATGACGCCAACTACGATACGATTGAAATAATTCCCAATCTTCACAAGTCATATTATGATTACATAAACAACTCTTTGTGCAAGAAAAATGGTATTTGAATATATGTGGCAATTCTTCCAAAAGTGTCCTTTCTTCACCCAATAAAGTCATTTGTCTCCCTTGAATAATATCAGTATCCATATCTTCAAGAGGTTTAGTTGTAAAAAAATTATGAATAACCGATGGTTTAACAAGTCCTAAAGATGTTCTCTCTTCTTTAAAATCAAATTGTAAATCTTCTATTGTACATTTAGGCATCGATAATATTATTTTATCCCGTTCTTCCCAATTTACTGGTTTTTTTGTTAGTAGATCATCAATAATTTTAATGGAATCTGGACGAAGTTTAAAGCTTTCTTTTCTACTTAGTTTTTCATCAGTTGCTTTTTTTACATCGGCTTCAATCCAAGTGTATTTAGGTATTTTTGTTCCACCTCTAAAAGTTTCAAATGGGACAGGATAAATTCTTATCCACTCACCATCTTCAGTAATCCCTGCTGTACAGACTACAGAACCATGTCTTTTACTACTTTCTGGATATGCCTTTACAACCAACAATATCTTCTTTTTTTCCCAGCTCATACAATCATTTCAATATTTTTTTTCTTTTTAATTTTAAAAATTATTGTATTCACTGTTTCATTTGGATCCCAGTTTCCATGAAGATTTTTCCATACTTCCTTAAATTCTTCAAGTGTATATCCACCCTCTCGTTTGGCATCTTCTTCTGTAAAATCTCCTAATTTTTTCTTTTCAATTTTTTTAACAATTAAGTCTGCAAAAGCTGGTTGCCAAAGATTTGCTCTTATTATTGCTCCTTCTCTAATTTTAGGATCAAGCGATTTTCTACTTGTCTGTATTTTTATCCCATCTAATATAGGTTTCATATGAGAGAGTCTAAATATTAATTCGGCTGGTTCTTGTTCCACTTCTTCAACCAATTCCTTAATAGATTTATTTTTGTCCTGTTGAACCTTTTTCGTTATTTTTATTACATCGTCCCTTGTTATTTTTTTTTCTGCTACTTCTTTAACAAGTTCTAATTGTTTTGATGGTTCTTTTACTGTTTTTGCTATTATTAATGCCTCTCTACTTGCTATCTTACCTATTGGCGTTCTTCCTCTTTCATCTGCTGTAGCTACATATTTTTGAATTTCTGGAGAGATTTCCCGAAATGCAGAAATCCATCTGTGAATGGTAGTGGTTCCAAAACCCAATTTTTCCCCCATGGAGAAAATTGTTGGATAATCTGTTGAGTAATCCTCCATTAATTTAGTACAACATTTTCCTTTTTCAATATCAGTCAAATCTTCCCTTTCAATATTCTCTATGAGATTCAATTCGATAACTTCTTTATCTGAAAATTGTTTTATGATTGCTGGGATTTTGTCTAATCCAGCTTGTTTTGCGGCTCTATATCTTCTTTCACCCACAACAACTTCATAATAATCATTTTTTTTCCTAATAATGATTGGTTCAAGCAAACCGAATTTTTTAATACTTTTAGATATTTCATCAATTTTTTCCTTATCGAATGATGATCTCGGATTCAGTCTATTTGGCTTAATTCTTCTTAAATCTATTTCTGACATATTTTTCCCTTGTAAAACAAATAGTTATTTTAATTTCCAAACTATTCCTCTTTTTCTATCTCTAATTCTAATTAATTGAATATCTTCTTCTAATTTTTTTACCCATTTATTATTAGGGACTTTTTGTGGGAAATTTTCAATTTTTTTTATATCTGTCCATGTCAGACCAGATGAATTTTTATTTAATAACAATTTAATTCTTTCTTTAAATTCCTTATACGGAAGTTTCTCTTCTTTTTTTATAAGAATTTCTTTAATTTCTCCATTTTTCAAAGATTTTATTATGAGAGTTTTTCCTTGTATTTCGTCTTTTAACCATTCTCCTTCTTTCCATCCTATTTTTTCAATTGTGGATGGTGGAATTACGATAATCCATTTTGGATATTCCTTATTATCTACAACTCTCGATAATTGTTTTTGTAATCTCATTTAGAAATAGGTATAGATTTTGGAGTATTATAAACTTTTAGGTGCCGAAAAGTATAAATAGCGTGTAATGTATATACATTAGGCACCTAAAATTATAAGTGCCTAAAGGGAGTTTAGGGCTCCCTCAGGCTGGAGACAAACGAATGCTGCTAGGCAATCGAAATATCTCCAAAGAAACCATAGAATTGGAGATATATAAGATATTCGAGCAATGCAAACAAGAAAAAGAAATCACGATAGTGGATTATCTCAATCGATTACATTTAGATTGTTTTAATGATAATTACCGATCTATAAAATTCCCATACGAATCATTATTCAAACTCCTTATTTTTCAGGAACTCAAAGGAATAAAATTCCAAGCACAACTAGAAAGATACCTTCGGTTGCATAAACAAGAGCTTCACAAACTCAACATGACATCAGTACCAAACCAAAGGACGATAAGTTATTTCATCAATAATATTCTTGATGAAGAAACAAAACAATTGATAGATTTTATCGCCTCGAAAATTGAGGAAGTCTCAAACAAATTCGGAATACTACTCGATACAAATATCATACAACCAACACAACCTAAAAAACAAGCAGAACGAACATACTACCATAACAAAAACATCAAGATAAGAGAGATCAGCACTCTTTTCAAGAAACGTTTTTCATCTGTAATCGAACTGAATACCAAGAGAAATTCCGTTTACCAAAAAAATGATTTCATCGACCTCGTGCTTCATATGTGTAACACGAATGACTTCGCAGAAAACGGAAGTAAAACATTCCAACTACAGAGAACAAAGACCCCAAATGGAGACACGCTCCTCTATCATCTGAAGGATTACAAGGATATCTACCAGATGAAACGCATGTTCGTCTCGATGTTTGAGATGATCTGGGAGACCGCACGCAAAGCAAACCAATTCCACAAGATAGTTGACTGTTCTATTGATTACACAGGTTGGCACTATTATGGAGACAAGAATGCCCCGATGGTCACTGAGGGCAAACCTGATCGAGGGACTACACACTACTATAAATTCGCCACAATAACCATATCGGAACGAAATCAACGATTCACACTCCTAGCAATACCTGTTGGACCATTTGACAACAAACAGGAGATACTCAGAACGCTCCTTGAATATGCAATGCAACGGATGAAGATAAGACGATTGTATGTTGATAGAGGGTTCTTTGACTCTGAATCCATACAACTCTTCAAGTATTACCATCTAAAATTCCTCATGCCATGCACAGCTAACGAACGAATCAAAAAGATACTTGAGATTGTTCCATCTCCAACAGTAATCAAAGATTATGAGATGAAAAGCGCTGTGTTTAACGTTGTTGTTGTCAATGATGAAAATGGTGTGAAGAGAGCGTTTGCGACCAACATAGACTTCAATGAAAACGATGTCGGATTAGCAGAGCGATTATTCAATCTCTACAGCAAACGATGGGGAATAGAAACATGCTACCGAGTGAAGAAACATTCATTCAGACCAAAGACCACATCAAAGAATTATTTCATTCGATTGTTTTATTTTATGTTCTCAGTGTTATTGTACAATCTTTGGCTCCTTACAGATATTCTCGTATGCTTAGCTGTTCTAGGTGTCTTCAATGGTAACCATATCATTACATCCAAGTATTTCTGTAGCATTTTTGTTTTGGTGGATCCTGGAGGCTGAAACAATGTCGTCTGTCCTTATTTTTATTAACATAACTTTTAGCGGATGCTAGATTTTTCTCCTGATTTTTCTTTGAAAACACCCCTTATTTTGTCTACATAAGCAAAAGATTTTTCTTCTACGATCGTATTATCGGACTGGATCAACCCTGTTTTTACTACTCTGTTGGTCCTTGGTAGGAACTTTCGGAACTACTGCTACAATCGGAATATTTATATAGAAGTGTCTACATGCTGTTTTTACTTTTAATAGAATTAAAAGGAGGTAAACATTATGATGGCTGGAGGACAGCAACCAATTATTATCCTTAAAGAAGGAACGAAGCGAGAAAAAGGAAAAGGCGCACAATTAAACAACATTATGGCAGCACGAGCAATCTCCGATGCAGTGAAATCAACACTTGGTCCAAAAGGAATGGACAAGATGCTGGTTGACTCTATGGGTGATGTAGTCATCACGAATGATGGAGCAACCATTCTTAAAGAAATCGATGTTGAGCACCCGGCGGCAAAGATGATCGTCGAAGTTGCTAAATCACAAGATGAAGAATGCGGTGACGGAACAACATCAGCCGTGATTCTTACTGGTGAGTTGTTAAAATACGCCGGAGAACTTATCGAGCAGAACATCCACCCAACCGTTATCTGTGCAGGATATAAGCTCGCATCAACCAGAGCAATTGCTGAGCTGAACAAAATGGCGGTACCGATAAAACCAGGAGATAAGAAAACCCTGAAAAACATTGCGATGACCTCGATGGCTAGTAAAGGTGCGAGCGCATCAAAAGAACTCCTCGCGGACGTCGTCGTTGACGCGATTACCAGTATAGCAGAACACATCGGTGATAAAACCATCGTAGACATGGACAACATCCAGATCGAGAAGAAACACGGCGGCAGTATTCAGGACACCCGGATTATAAAAGGAATCATTTTGGACAAAGAACGTGTTCATGAGGGAATGCCACGGCATGTAAAAAATGCAAAAATAGCACTTGTGAACGCAGCCTTAGAAATCAAAAAAACAGAGGTTGACGCACGTATTCAAATCCAAGACCCTACTCAGTTGCAAGCATTTCTTGATGAAGAGGAATCTATGCTACGAAAAATGGTCGAGAAAGTCAAAAAAAGCGGTGCGAACGTTCTGGTCTGTCAGAAAGGCATCGATGATCTTGCACAACACTTCCTCTCCAAAGAAGGTATTTACGCAGTCCGACGCGCGAAGAAAAGCGATATGGACAAACTTGCAAAAGCAACCGGCGCAACCGTTGTTGCAAATCTTGATGAGCTCTCGTCAAAAGATCTCGGATTCGCGGGAAATGTCGAAGAGCAAAAGATCGCCGATGACAAGATGACGTTTGTCACGGATTGCAAGAATCCAAAGGCAGTCTCCATTCTTATACGCGGTAGTACTGAGCATGTGGTCGACGAACTTGATCGTGGTATGCACGATGCGTTGTTTGTCGTGAAAGTCGCTCTGGAAGACGGTAAAATGACGGCGGGTGGAGGCGCAGCCGCCACATGGATTTCTATGGCGTTACGAGAATATGCTACCACCGTCGGTGGACGAGAGCAGATGGCGATCGAAGCCTACGCAAACGCAGTTGAAATCATACCCAAGACCCTTGCTGAGAACGCTGGGTTGGACCCAATTGATATGATGCTTGAGGTACGCAGATCTCACAAGAAAGGCAGCAAGTACGCTGGTGTTGACGTGTTAAATGGAAAAGTCAGTGACATGTTGAAAATCAACGTCATCGAACCACTTCGCGTCAGTGTCCAAGAATTACAAACCTCAACTGAAGCAGCAAACATGATCCTCCGGATCGACGACATCATCGCCTCAAAGGGTGGCGGTGGTGGTGGAATGCCTCCTGGCGGTATGCCTCCTGGCGGCGGAATGCCCGGTGGAATGCCTGGCGGCGGGATGGACGACTACTAATCCAATCCCTTTTTT
The DNA here is from genome assembly GCA_902384685.1 of uncultured archaeon. Classification (GTDB taxonomy): domain Archaea; phylum Thermoplasmatota; class E2; order DHVEG-1; family DHVEG-1; genus SM1-50. The sequence continues at coordinate 29,812 of CABMCU010000073.1, forward strand.
TATTTTTTTGGTGATTATGCCAACAAAAAAACCAATTGACACCAAGAAAAATATACAAGAAACAACACATCATACATTAAAAAAATTAGAAGAAGAAAACAAACAACTGAATCAGGAGCTCATTGATAAAAACGACAAATATCTACGAACACTCGCTGATTTTCAAAACTACCAGAAACGCATGGAAAAAGAACTACAAACTCAAAAAGAAGATATTAAGAAAAAATACTTACTCGAACTTCTTGACCTAACTGAACTCTTGAAAAAAGCATATGATGATTCCAATCCAAAATCAGGATTAAAACTTTTACTAGAAAATCTTGACAAATTTCTAGAAAAAGAAGGAATAACCTACATTGACTGTAAAGGAAAACCTTTCAACTATCAGCTTCATAACGCAGTCTCAACTATAGAACAATCTGAATGTCCTGATGGGACAATCCTTGATGAAATAAAAAAAGGGTATCTGATAGGAGAAAAACTTCTCCGACCAGCCTGTGTTATTGTTGCAAAAAAGAAACTATAATAAAAAACCACCTTGGAGGTGTATAATATGAGTAAAATAATAGGAATTGATCTCGGAACTACAAATTCCGAGGCCGCGTATATCGAAGCAGGAAAACCAGTCGTCATTAAGAGTGTAGAAGGACAACCATATTTTCCCTCAGTCGTCGCATTTACAAAAACCGGGGAAATGCTGGTTGGTGAAGCAGCGAAACGACAAGCAGTCACTAATACCGAAGGAACTGTCCAACGAATAAAACGAAAGATGGGGACAAAAGAGAAAGTCAATCTACGAGGGAAAATGTATACGCCGCAGCAGATATCCGCATTTATCCTTCAGAAAATTAAGAAAGACGCTGAGGATTTTCTTGGAGAAAAGATTACCGATGCAGTAATTACGGTTCCTGCCTACTTTAATGATGATCAACGACAGGCGACAAAGGATGCTGGTGCGATTGCGGGATTTAATGTGAAACGAATCATCAATGAACCGACCGCTGCCGCTCTCGCTTACGGGTTAGATAAAGAGGGCGATCAGAAAATCGCGGTGTATGATTTCGGTGGGGGAACCCTTGATGTCACAATCATGGAAGTTGGAGGTGGCGTTTTCGAAGTCTTATCCACTAGTGGTGATACGCAACTCGGTGGCTCGGATATGGACAGAGCACTTGTTGATTACATCGCTGAAGAATTCAAGAAAAAACATGGTGTTGATCTCCGCAAAGAACCGAAAACGTTACAACGAGTTTTAGAGGCAGCAGAAACAGCAAAAATAGAATTATCTTCGACGCTTCAAACCGATATAAACCTTCCCTATATTTATGTCGTTACCGGAGAACCAAAACATCTTGAAATAAAACTAACTCGAACCAAACTTGAAGAAATTATTTCTCCGATTGTCCAACGTACCGAAAAACCCTGTCATCAAGCATTACAAGATGCGAAACTGAAACCAGAAGATATTGACCACGTCGTGCTTGTTGGTGGTGTCACCCGCATGCAGATGGTACAGAAGAAAGTCGAGGAGATTTTCAAACAGAAGCCGAAACGAGAGGTCGACCCGATGGAATGTGTCGCGATTGGTGCCGCGATTCAAGCAGGTGTGCTCTCGGGTGCAATAGATAAAGATATCGTACTGCTAGATGTAACCCCATTGACTTTAAGTATCGAAACCCTAGGCGGTGTAGCAACTCCATTGATTGATCGAAACACAACAGTACCTACGCGAAAAAGTAAGATATTTTCCACCGCAGCTGATAACCAAACCAGCGTCGAAATCAACGTCTTACAAGGAGAACGGCCTATGGCAGCGGACAATAAAAGCCTTGGACGTTTCCACCTTGACGGCATCCTTCCAGCACCACGGGGACTTCCACAAATCGAAGTTTCCTTTGATATCGATGTTAACGGAATTATAAACGTTTCTGCAAAAGACCTTGGGACTGGTAAAGAGCAATCTATTCATATCACCGGATCGACGAAACTCTCCGATTCCGAAATCGAACGGATGCGAAACGAAGCAAAAGAACATGAAGAAGAAGACAAGAAACGCAAAGAAAAAATCGAAATACGAAACACTGCAGATTCACTCGTGAATAGTACTGAAAAAGCACTAGAAGAATTAAAAGATAAGTTCTCCAGTGAAGATAAAGAGAATCTCGAAAAAGCATTAAAGGAACTTCGAGAAGCACTCACAGGTGATGATACAGACAAAATAAAGGAAAAAACAGATTCGCTTACTCAAGCGTTCCAAAAAGCATCGACCGCAATCTATAAGCAGGCAGCACAACACTACCAACAACAGCCAGGACAGGGTGAAACACAAGGAGATGCATGGCAAGAACACACTTCAGATGATGATTCTACCATCAACGCTGATTACAAGGTGAAAGGAGAAAAAAAGAAAAAGAAAGATGAAGACACCGAATAGACACTCCTTTATTTTTTCTTTAATTGCAAATTATCGAGTTAAACCTTTTAATTTCATACGGATACGAAGCCTAAACATTTTTATCGTACTATTTTATATACCGCATCTGTGAAAATCAAACCGAGAAACGATATTCTAAGAGATATTATTCGAGATGCAAAAAAATACCCAAAAGGATGGAATGCAACATTCGGCTATGATTCAAATTTATTCTCACATGACTGCTACATATTCCATCCCAATATTGGAATTTATTTGTTAAAAGAATACAACAAGAACCCGTTTGAAGTTAAAGGAATGGGATCAAAACTCGCACGTCATATCGACGAAGATATCGAAGAACAAATAACTAAAAAATCTGGAGACTTCGGAATCATCCAAGGAGATATTCAGAAAATCCTCCGAAACATAAACAAGGGAATACCTCCACAACAAATCCTTACCAGTGCAATGAACGGTAGAGACCTCGGAATTACAATACCAGTCAAAGGACGTGCATCTACCTCAAAAGACACGTTTCATACTATGAAAAACATATTCTGTTCGCATCAAAAAAAACTTGAAACCTCTTATGAAAAAATGGTCTCAGAAGACGGAATTTACAAATCATATGAATGACATTATTTCAGATATTCTTGCATTTTTCCCGCAGCTGTTTTTCTTTTTTCCTCTAGATCAATAAGAAGTTTCTCCATTTGCTCTGCTGCGCGTTTCTTACATAGACCACACATCAACTTCCCTTTTTTACAAGAATCATAAATTTCTTTCAAATCAGTATCATCCTCAATAAGATGATATAAAAATAACTCATATATCATACATTCATCTGGTCTTCCCCCAAATTTCTTCTGCTCCTCGAGGGTTACTGCACCACCAGTTTTCGTATTCATGATCTTCTTTTTCGCTTCCTCAGGCGTATCAGTAAGAAAGATCGCACTTTCTGGTTTCGACGATGACATTTTCTCACCGGTCAAACCGGTGATAAAACGATGATATGTGGAAGAGGGCTGTAAAAATCCATATCCACCAAGTGCTGGTTCTATATGTGCAAGAGCTTCGTCGATTCTAGGAATATCAGCCTCTTCTGCAGTGTTGATATATATTGCTTTATAATCGGTGATACGTTTCAAATCAAAAAACTGTAAGGTTCTTAGGATTTTCTCTGCGGCATCTAAAAGTTCTTTGACATGTTCATCGACCTTAACGAATACGCCGATTTTATTATCTTTTGTTACTGTTATATTATAGAGACGATGGGCTTGAGCAATATCTCGGCTGAGTCTGATATGCGGGTCTTGGTCTACCCCAACTGGTACAAGAGTTGGTCGTACACCACCGAACTTTTCAAGCTGGACGTGCAGGATATCCCCCGTCTGAACTAAGGGTGAGAAGATATGTGTCATATTTGTTGACCCTTCAAACCCGTACGTAGCGACCATCTGAGACCAGTTCACCTTTTTTCCAAGGAGAAATACGAGATCCTTTACATCTTGATGTCTTGATTGGAAATAGATATGACAGTGTTCTGGTTTCAGCCCTAGTGCGATGTAATTGGCGATGTATTCGTTTATAGCTAGCTCCTTAGTCTCTTCCAGGGTGAAACCTCGGGTTGCATAGGCTTCAATGTCAGCAACCGCGATAAAAATATCTGCTCCAAGGCTCTGGTAATACATAACTTCGTCAATTACCATTTTGTGACCTAGGTGCATTCGTCCAGATGGCATCAACCCGGTTAAAATCGCCCATGGTTTTTTCCGCTGGATTGCCTCGTGAATCATCTCGAAACCTCGATGACCAAACACTACCCCTCGTCGTAACAATCGATGAGGATGCGGCAGGTCCTTCCAAAGATCATCAGAAAATTCCTGAATCCCAAATTCATCACGCAGACGAGTGTAATCTTGATAGGTTGTTGAGCTCCATGGGTCTATCTTCATAGGTGTTCTATCTCCAAATCAGGTATCCTTACAAAAACTTACCGTTATGAAAAGAGATTAAACAGAGAACCGGGAAAATAATTATCATATAAGGTTTACTAAAAAAGAAATACTTTATATTGTACGGTCTCCATTACTCTGGTCAGAGATAAAAAATGGAGTTTTTGCCATGAACCAGAATTGTTCGCTCTGCGGCACAAACCTTCTCCCTGCTGACGAGGAAGGTATCTGTCATCTCTGCAAGATGTCGATTATTTTCAATGAGGATACGTTCCCCGATGTCGATGACTGCGCCTCATAGAACCCTTTATTTAAAGAGAAAAATCATTTGGCAGCATAATTGATATAAGATAAGATACTATCGCATTTTTATTACCTATGAATCCTGAGTTACAGAAAATTCTGAAACGACAGCATTACGCGATTATCGGGAAACATTCCGGGGTAAAACTCTGTCATTGGATGAAACAAAGTCTTCTCTTTGGTAGAGAATGCTATAAACAAACCTTTTATGGTATCAATTCACATCGATGCCTGCAAATGACCCCCGCAATTACGCATTGTACACAGATGTGTCTGTTCTGCTGGCGGTTCCAAAATTTTACGGAAAAAGAGTTGCATGACATCGACGATCCAGGATATATTCTGGACCATGCGATCGAGGCACAAAAAAAACTCATCACCGGGTTTAAAGGGGATCCTCGGTGCGATCAGAAAAAATGGAAGGAGGCAAACGAACCAAACATGTTGGCTTGTTCGCTTTCTGGGGAACCAACATTGTATCCGAAGCTTGGAGAATTTTTTGAAGCATGTCACCAGAAAGGTATTACGACGTTTCTGGTGACCAACGGGACAACGCCCGCGGCTTTAGAAAAGTTAGATCCCTTACCAAAACAACTCTATGTCTCGGTTGTGGCACCAACCGAGGAACTTTACAAGAAAATCTGTGCGCCCCTTATTCCTAACGGATGGGAAAACATCCAGCGAACACTCGCGCTCCTCCCGTCTCTTGGCACACGAATTGTGATTCGCCATACCTTGATTCATGACTGGAACATGGATGAAAAATACATCGAAGCATACGCGAAACTCGATGCTCGGGCGTCACCCACGTTTATCGAACCAAAAGGATATGTGTTTGTTGGTTCATCACGAAATCGACTGCATTTTTCTAATATGCCACCATACGACCAGATTAAAAATTTTGGACAGAAACTCGCAGAACAACTCGGATATGAACAGGTTATGGAAAAAGCAGATTCTCTTGTCGTATTGCTCTCTTCTCAGCAAAAAAACAGAAAAGTTAAATAAAAAAGGAAATAGGTGTTAGAATTTTCCGCGTAATTTTCGACGTTCGACTTTCACGCCATTTGGAGAGACGACCATAAGGTTGTTCCCGATACCTGCGACATCGCCACCCACATCATCCGTAATCCGTTTTAACTCATTGGTGACTCTCTTGAGGAGTACTTCTTGGTCAGAAATGGCGGTGAAATCAAGGATTAACACATTTCCACCATAGACATAATCTGTTAATCCCTTTAAATCCTCATACCGTTGAATCTCACCAATGGCAACATGCATGCGTGCATTAGTCGCACCCCCGACTTGTGCATCTGTATATTTCTCAAGATCGATATATCCCTCTGTTGTTCCCGTTTTCTTCTCACCAAAAATTTTACTTGTTATTCCCATACTGACACACGACTCCTAATTTTTGCTCGTATTCTAAAATATATTTCTCTTTATAAACATTTGTAAGGCTCTATAATTACCTGTTTAAGATAGAATATCTATCCGTCACATATCTTTGATAGTTCTTGGGAAACAGAAAATGTCATAACATCAATATAAGAATATTTGTTTTTGGCATTAGGCTGAGCCAGAACGGGAAATTTACCGAACGAATTACTTTTAAGAATAGAAACATTTGATACCGTGTATTAGAAATGAACGGTTCGTTAACGATTTATCAAAGAACAATGTATTAAACTGAATGATATCTGTAATATATTAGATGAGGGCAAAGGAAAAATATTTGTTACCAAACGAAAGAAAGAAAATAAGGAAAAAAAATAATACAAGGTGATACTTATCGAACACTCGGACAATAAACATACCGATGTCCCTAAAATGTATTTCCATTAAATTATTTTACTTCATTCCCTTTCCATCTTCAATAAAATTGAGGTATCGTCTATGCTCTATTTCCTCCATGGGTATCAGTCTAGTCCTGACGGTGAAAAAGCAATAATATTCAAAAAAACATTGAAAGCTATACCTATCAAATATCAAGATAGCGCTCCTGAGGATCTTGTTATTTCAAAGGCTCTCCATCGCATCTCTGATGCAATAAAAGACGACCAACAGGTTGTGTTAATCGGCTCATCGTTCGGAGGATTTCTCGCTGCATTCACAGCACTTACCCATTCTACTGTCAAACATATTATTCTTCTCAATCCTGCGATTATCCCTCCGGATGTCGATCTACATACAATTCAAGGAATTCCCTATGGAATACTTAAAGAAATGAAAGATCCACAACTGTTTGAACAGAGAATCCCTGCAGCTATTACTATCCTGCGGGGAACTCAAGACGATATTGTTCCTGACCAATGGATTCTGAGCTTTGCAAAGGCACAACAAGCAACGATACAATTATACAACGATGACCACCGGTTTTCAAAAAACCTGCAGAAACTACCTACTATTATCTCAAAGCTGTTACAAAAATAAGCTGTTGTTTCACTAATGTGTAAGCATCCACAATCGGTCACCTACATAATGGAGTGTTTTTACCGCTTTTCCTGGTTTTTTTGTTTTCATTTCTTCCCCTGTCATCAACGCAACCCCAACTACTAGAGGTTTCCGATGCTTCTCATCACAGATCCAGACAAGATCATTTTTCTGAATCAGTGGATCTGCATCGGTTATGCCTGGTGCCATCACATCAGCTCCTTTTGTGATAAAAACCACCGCGCCCATGTCGACGACTACGAAATTGGTGCTCGGTTGATACTTATTTAAGCCTTGTAACGTAAACACCAGCTGGTTATTATGCATTATAAAATCAATACTATCATCGATGAGCAGGACCGTAAACTCCTCTAGAGATCCGACATCGAATGTGGCTTTCGAATCAAAAAAATCACCATGGAACCTGGTTTTTAACTCATTAGTCAGTTCTTTTACTTCCCGTTCTTTTAGACGATGTCTATTTTTAATTTTGACGGCCATACTAGAGATATTCTGTACATTGTTTTAATAGTTATCCTGGAGAATATAAGCCCAAACTCTTATAAATGATATCTCTATTTCGTCTCTCCTAGGTAACAATCATGGAAAAACCATTAAAACTTCTACATGCCAGCTTGAACGCCCGAGTCATTGTTGAACTTCGAGGCGGAGTCGAGTACCAAGGTGTCCTTGATGGCTATGATGTTCCTCATATGAACCTTGTATTAAAAAATGCAGATGAGATTGTCCATACCGATAAGAAATCAAAACACGAGAAAGTCATTGTCCGAGGGGACAATATCATTTATATATCACCTTAGAATAGGGGGTAACTACTATGACGAAAGGAACAACGTGCAGAGCGGGGAATAAAACCACTCACATTGCGTGTCGACGTTGCGGTAGACATTCTTTCCATGCACAGAAGAGACGTTGCTCGTTCTGTGGATTTGGGGAAACAAGTAAAATGAGGCATTATAACTGGGTCAGAGAAAAGACCTAACGCTATTTTAATGAGTTTTCTTGTTGTTCATTGCTCTGTTTTAATATGTTTTTATATTTCTCGAGAGACCAACGTCCTTTTTTACCCCATAATGAATTATACAATCGGATTTCCACGTATAAAAAGATACCAAGAACGATGAGAGACACTGCGATGTTGAATGGTAAGGGAAGATCTCGATAAACCTCAAGGGGAATCAGCGTGTCGATAAGCAGAACAGCAACAAGGAAGAGGTTTTTCAACGCTTCCTGATAAAGTGGTCTCATTAAACTATTCTGGATATTTTCCCTTTTTTTTCCTAACAGATAATTTACTAGGTTTTCTGTTTTTTCTACCTGAATATCCAGTCGACTCTTTCTCGATAGCATTCAAAACAACCCCTCAAATGATTCTAATATAATAAAACTATGTAGGAAACACTCAATAAAGATAACAAGCGACAAAATGATCTTTATGAAACTCCTTAAGCACGGGTTCATTTTCTGAACATTTAGGCATGGCTTGGGGGCATCGAGGATGGAACCGACATCCGGATGGCGGTGATATCAGACTGGGGACTTCCCCTTTCAAATGAATATGTTTTCTTTTTATCCGTGGGTCAGCGACAGGGATAGCAGAAAGCAACGCTTTCGTATACGGGTGCAACTGCTCCCAGAAGAGATCCTTCGTAGGTGCGTATTCCACGATTTTACCAACGTACATCACTGCGACACGGTCACTAATAAATTTTATCACACTTAAATCATGGGTGATAAACAAATAGGTGAGCCCAAATTTTTCTTGCAGATCTTTAAAAAGATTTAGGATTTGAGCTTGCACGGAAACATCAAGCGATGAGGTGGGTTCATCAAGCACAATAAAATCAGGGTTTAGCGCAAGCGCTCGTGCGACACCAATTCGTTGTTTCTGTCCGCCACTGAACTCATGCGGGTATCGATACATATGTTGTTCATCAAGTCCAACTGTTTTTAATAGTTCAAGCACTTTTGTATTCAATGCTTCTCCTTTGAACCTTTTGTTAATTTTCAATGGCTCCCCGATGATGTTCTTTACAGTCTCACGAGGGTTTAACGAAGAGGAGGGGTCTTGGAATACTATCTGCATATGAGGTCGTAACTTTCGAAGCTCTGATTTGTTGATTGCAGTGAGATCAGATCCCATAAACACCAAGGTGCCCGCAGTGGGTGGTATCAGATGAATTAGGACACGACCAAGCGTTGTTTTCCCACAACCGGATTCACCTACAAGACCGAATGTTTCCCCCTTTTGTATCTTAATGTCGATATTATCGACTGCTTTGATGTAGTCTTTTGTTGAGGAGAATATTCCTTCCTTCATCGGAAAATATTTCTTCAGTTTAGTCGCGTTTACAATAGTCTCTTCCATCTTCTTCCCTCGAGGCAACAGAATATTTCACGGTTTCATAGTGATGACACGCCACCTGATGGTCCTTTTCAACCTCCCTGAGTGGCGGTTCGCATTCTATACAGACATTGGTGTGGTATCTGCATCGTGGATGGAATCGGCAACCTGTTGGTGGCTCGATAAGATTTGGGACACTCCCTGGGATAATATCTAATCGTTTTCGTTCATCTGCTACCTTTGGTATCGCCTTCATCAGTCCCCTTGTGTAAGGGTGATCCGGGTTATCAAAGATTTTTTCTGTTGTCCCGATCTCGACAATGTACCCTGCGTACATGACACCGACACGATTACACATCTCCGCGATGATACCAAGATTATGGGTGATCAACCAAATCGCGGTTCCCACACGTTGTTGTAACTCTTTCATCAGGTCAAGGATCTGTGCTTGGACGGTAACATCCAGCGCAGTTGTTGGTTCATCTGCAATCAATAAATCAGGGTTGCATGCTAGCATCATCGCGATCATCACTCGTTGTCGCATCCCTCCACTGAGTTCATGTGGATATTGTTTTGCAACCTTTTTCGGATCAGAGATTTTTACAAGATCCAGTGTGTTTATTGCTTTTTCAAATGCTTTTTTTTGAATGGTCTTTTTTAGTTTCCGTTTTTTCCAAATATTATATGACGGCGTTTTTTGGTTTGTTTCCGGAAAGGTTCCATGCCGTAAAATAACTTCAGCGATTTGTTGTCCCGCAGTATAAACAGGATTCAATGCAGTCATCGGTTCTTGGAAAATCATTGAGATGTCTTTTCCCCGAATTTTTTGCATGTCTTTCTCTGTTTTTTTAAGGAGATCTTCACCTTTGAAAAGGATTGTTCCCTTGAGGATTTTTCCAGGAGGTTGAGGGATGAGTTTCATGACCGAAAGAGCAGTAACGCTTTTTCCACATCCAGTCTCGCCGATTAAACCAAAAGTCTCTCCTTTCCAAATGTTGAAACTTGTTTCTTCGAGTGCTTTGACGACTCCTTCGTAGGTGTAGAAGTAAGTTTTGAGGTCTTTTATACTGAGTAATGGTTCGTTTTCCGCTGTCTCACCTTCTTAATTTTGGATCAGTCACATCTCGTAATCCATCACCGAGTAAATTAAATCCAAGAACAACCAGTAGAATTGCTAAGCCTGGGAATGTCACGTACCACCAGGCATGGAACATAAATGATCGTCCATCTGATATCATAAGTCCCCATTCTGCGGTTCCAGGGGATGCACCAAGACCAATGAAACTTAATCCCGCAGCAACGAGGAGAACTGCTCCTAGGTCAAGGGTAATTTGGACTAAAAGAGGAGCAAGTGAGTTTGGTAAAATATGATGAAGAAGAATCCGTGAGTTTTTTGCTCCGACACTTCGTGCTGCTTCCACAAATGGTTGTTCACGTATTGTAAGGACTTGGCCTCTCATGAGTCGAGCATAAGTAGGCCACCATGTGATTATCATTGCTTCCATGATATGGTCGATACTTCGTCCTAATGCAGCAGCAATAGCCAATGCTAAAATGAGATAAGGAATGGAAAGAAAGACATCGGTTATTCTCATAAGTATTTCATCAAGTACTCCTCCGAAATAACCTGCAAGACCGCCTAATACAACACCGATGAGTGTTGAGATTGCAATGACCAATATACAGATCCTTAATGAGGTTTGAGAACCATAAACAATCATACTAAAGATATCGCGTCCGTAATCATCGGTTCCGAAGAAATGGTCTGTACTCGGTGGGAGAAGTTTTTTATCAAAATGGATTTCCCATCGTTCTTCGACTTGGGTTGTACCTTGTTCCGTGGACACCTCTGCATAGGTGGGATGTTCTTTTGCGATGAATGGTGCAAAGAGAGCTACAAGGAGTAATGCAATGATTATCGCAAGTCCTATCATGGAGAGAAGACTTTTTCGAAAAAGGTGAAACATGAACCGTATATCTTTGATCCTCGACTCATGTTTTTTAAGATAATCATCCATTATTCTAAAACGCAGGATATTATCCCCCTCCTAATTTAACACGAGGATCGACGACCGCGTAGAGGATGTCTACAATTAAGTTTGCTATGACGTAGATTATTGCAACCACGAGGGTGAATCCCATTACCGCGTTGAAATCTAATCCGAGGACAGCATGAGCAGCAAACCGACCCATTCCCGGCCAATTAAAGATAGTTTCAGTAAGCACTGCACCACTTAACAAACCACCAAACGATAAACCGGCGACAGTAATGGTAGGTATCATCGCGTTACGTAAGGCATGTTTATAGATTACGGTACGTTCAGATAATCCCTTTGCTCGAGCAGTACGAATATAATCCGAACCCATGACCTCTAGCATACTTGAACGCATCATACGTAAGATAATTGCAAGTTCAGCAAAGCCAAGGGTAAATGCAGGCAAGAGAAGATGATGTAAAGATGAGATAAGTGCCGCACCATTTCCGGAAAAAATACTATCTAAAATATAAAATCCGGTAAACGTCGTTGGAGATGTCATCCCAACAGATAATCGTCCTTCTAGCGGAAAAATTGGAAATTGATAAGCGAAGACATATTGTAGCATCAGCGCCAACCAAAAAATCGGTAATGAATATCCAACGATGGCAATAATTCTCGTAATATGATCGGAGAGTTTATTTTGTCGGATTGCGGATATGATACCTCCAATAATACCAAACGGGATTGCGATGATCGTAGCAAAAATCGTTAGTTCAAATGTCGCTAGGAAATATTGAGCGAGAGCAGTCGTGACCGTCCTATTTTCAAGAAATGATTTCCCGAGATTTAAATGAATGAGATCATTCATATAGTAAAAATATTGTTCCCAGAGTGGTTTATCTAAATGGAGTTCCGCGCGTATTCGTGCAATGGTTTCTGGTTGTGCTTTTGGTCCTCCAGCAAACGCTCTTGCAGGATCAGCTGGGATTACATGGGAGACTGTAAAAGTTATGATAGTTACCCCAATTAATACCGGTATTAACAGTAATAGTCTGCGGACTATATATTCCCATGTCTTCATGTGTTAAAAAAAAAGAAAAAGAAAGAGGTTTATTTGTATGCTTTATAGTAGTTATAGTAGTAGTATTCAATACAGGGGTTATATGAGTAACCTTGTAACCAAGTGCGCATCCCTCTAGTGTACGATTCCTGGCCAATATAGATAAGCGAAGGATCATTGATGTAAATGTTAAATGCGGTAGCGTATGAATCACCTCGTATTTGAGTACTAACATTGAATTTCGCTCTGTTTATCATTCGGTCAACTGTTGCGTTCGCCCATCCCGTATGGAATGTATCTCCACCATTTGCCGCAGATCCGACAAACGGAGCAACATAATCATCAGGGTCATTATAATCAGGCATCCATCCGAGGAACATGAAATCCCAGTCTATGGTATTGTACAATCTGTTGAGGTATTGTGGCCATGATTCTGTGCTGACAATAGAGTTTATTCCAATGTTCGCGAGATCTTGTTGGAAGGAAAGCGCCATTTTTTGTCGTTCCGAGTTTCCTGAGTTGTACCAGATACGTATTGCTGTGTTATTGAATCGATAGAGTTTTCCTTTAAACATCGTCGTTTGCGTGTAACCTGATGCGTTCAAGAGTTCTGCTGCTTTTTCAAGGTTGTGATTATAGACAGGCACGCCATTATTTTGTGTTTCATAGTACGGCATTCCTTTTGGAATTGCTCCTGGGGAAAGAAACAGATATCCGTTGAAAGCATCGTCAATTGCAGACTGATAATTAAATACATAACTTAACGCCTTTCGAACATCTTTATTGGCCATGAATGTGTTCTCGCTTTGTGTGTTAAAGATCCCATTGACCGTATTATAACTGGGCGAATTATAGATGAGAACTCCAGTTTTATTTTGTATATCAACAAGGTTTTCAAAAGGGATATACGCGAAATCCGCATCTCCGCTATTCAAGGCAAGTATTCGGGTTGATGCTTCATCAGCAGTTTTCACAACAACTGTATCAACATGGTTTCCACTCCAGCCACCCCAATAGAGATCATTTTTCTTTAAGACGATTTCCGAGTTATGTGTCCAGTGATCAAGTTTATACGGGCCGGTTCCAATAGCATGTTCTTTCATCCATTGATTATCCGTGTTGGCGATCACACCCCCATTTGCTTCAACGATTTTTTTATCAACAATAGACGCAACACTAAACGCCATTAATGCGAGGAATCCCCCATAGGTATTTTTTAGTTTAATTTGAACAGTATATGGATCGAGTATTGTCGTACTGTTTAAATCCATGCATTGGGACAAAATCCAAGCGACTCCAGAATCGGGAGAGTTTATGGTTAACACACGATCTAATGAGTACTTCACATCGGATGCGTTAAAGAGATCTCCGTTAGAGAATTTCACTCCTTGCCGTAAATGGAATGTCCATGTTTCTTGATCGCTCCCCACGGTCCAGTTTGTTGCAAGTGACGGATAAATGGTTTTTGTATCGTTCCCATGATAAGTGACTAATGTTTCATAGATGTTAAAGACCATATCAGTCGATGCTGAATCATATGCCTCTGCAGGATCAAGTGTTCTGGGTTCTCCAATATCATAACGGACATATGTTGTTGGATTTTTTATTTCAGGGTTTCCCTGTTGCTGCTGCTGTGTACATCCACTAAACCCGACGCAAATAAACATCGCACATATCAAGATTGCTAGAACACCAGCCTTCACATCTTTCTTTCCAAAACTTCTCATAATTATGATCCCTCTTTATTTCACCATCTCCATATATGAATTAACACTGTATATTATTTATTAGTTAATTACTTTTTCCTTTTAGACAATGATTGATTCCACGAGAACAGACGATTATTTCATTTAACGTACTCTACGTGGGGAAACATGCAACAAAATGATCTTTTTTCACTTCCCGTAATTCTGATTCATTCTGTGAACATTCTGGTCTTGCCTCGGTGCAGCGTGGGTGAAATCGACATCCAGGTGGGGGGTGCACAAGACTTGGAACCTCACCAGTTAAAGGGATATATTTTGTTTGGTACTCTGGATCAGGAATTGGAATTGCTGATAATAACGCTCTTGTGTAAGGATGCATTGGTTCGTGGAATAAATCCTGTTTTGACGCCAATTCCACAAGTTTCCCGGCATACATTACCGCAATTCTATCACTCGTATGTTTTATGACGCTGAGATCATGGGTGATAAATAACAGAGTCAAACCAAAATCCTTTTGTAAATCCTTCAAGAGATTAATGATTTGTGCTTGAATAGAAACATCAAGGGCAGATACTGGCTCATCCGCGACAATAAATATCGGATTTGTCGCCAACGCCCGCGCAATACCGATCCTCTGTCGCTGTCCTCCGCTAAACTCATGAGGGTATCGGTTTATCTGATCTGGTGTCAATCCTACTTTTTCCATTAGTTCAATGATTTTGTTCTCTTTTTCCTCTTTTGTTGCAGCGAGTTTATGGACTTCTATCGGCTCTGCGATTGCTGCACCTATAGTCATCCTCGGATCAAGGGAGCCATAGGGATCTTGATAGATAATCATCATTTTTTTGCGAAACTCATTCATCTGCTTTGGTCTTAGATGAGTGATATCATGCCCATCAAAATAGATACTACCAGCGGTAGGATTTATCAATCGCAAAATCAGCTTTCCACAAGTGGTTTTTCCGCACCCAGACTCTCCAACAAGACCGAGAATTTCATTTCGTTTAATATAAAAACTTACATCATCTAACGCTTTAATCGCTTCTTTCTTTTTAAACGGCCCACTGCCTTGATAAAAATATTTTTTTAGATTCTTTACTTCAACTAAATTATCCATTTATTAAAGACCTCCAACTAAGTAGCATCGTACCCAATGATGGTTTCCTACTTGTACTAGTGGTGGTAAATTTTTTGTGCAGGGCTCAAAACAATATTCACATCTCGGGTGAAATGGACATCCCGTGGGGAGATCAAGAAGATTTGGAACCAAACCCGGAATGATTTTCAATCGTTCGGTATCGGTATCAAGTCGTGGTATTGATTTCATTAATGCTTGTGCATAGGGATGTAATGGATCTTTGAAGAATGTATGCACATCGGTGTATTCAGCCATATATCCAGCGTACATCAACGCAACATTATCACATGTTTTTGCTATAACACCAAGATCATGTGTTATCAGTAACACCGAGGTATTGAACTGTTTTCGTAATTCATCGATCAATTTTAAAATCTGAGCTTGGATAGTCACATCCAAGGCGGTGGTGGGTTCATCAGCAATAAGAAGAGCAGGATTGCATGATAATGCCATAGCAATCATCACTCGCTGTCGCATCCCTCCAGATAATTCATGCGGGTAATCATCTATTCGTTTTTCCGGATCTGGGAACCGGACGGTATACAACGATTCAATCGCTTTTTTTTGCGCATCCTCTTTTTTCAATTTGTGATGCAGTTTTAACACTTCTATTATTTCAGAACCAATCGTAAACATGGGGTCTAACGAGGTCATCGGTTCTTGAAAAATCATGGATATCTTACATCCTCGGATATTTCTCATTTCCTTTTCACTAAGCTCTAAAAGATTCGTTTCTTCGAAAAATATTTTCCCACCGACGATTTTTCCTGGGGGACTCTGTACCAATCTCATGATGGATAATGCGGTGACGCTTTTCCCACACCCTGATTCTCCAACAAGGCCAAGGGTTTCTCCTTTGTTGATGGTGAAACTTACCCCATCGACTGCTTTGACTGTTCCTTCATGGGTGAAAAAGTACGTTTGGAGATTTTCAACTCTGAGTAACTCTTCCATTTTTTCATCCTATTCTTTCAGTCGTGGATCTAAAATATCCCGTAAACCATCTCCTAACAGATTTAGTCCTAATACCGCAATGACAATTGCAATTCCTGGGAATGTCGCAGCCCACCAGGAGCCACTCACGATGTAGAAACGGCTCTCGGAAAGCATCGCACCCCATTCTGGACTTGGTGGTTGCGCTCCTAATCCTAAGAAACCAAGTGCTGCTGCATCAAGAATAGCGCCCGCCATCATCAATGTCCCATAGACAATAACCGGTGAAAGGCTATTGGGCAGCACATGTCGGAAAATAATTCGTGTATTGCTCGAGCCAATGGCTTTCTGCGCCTCGATATATTCCGTTTCTTTAATGTATAATACTGAACCTCGCATGACTCGTGCCATCTGAGGCGAATATTCAATACCAATCGCGATCATTGCTTTATCCAATCCCTGTCCAATCACTGCAACAATCACTATAGCGAGTAATAACGACGGGAAGGCAAACAAGATATCAGTGATTCTCATAAGAACATTATCAATCCATCCGCCATAATACCCCGCAGCAACCCCAATTAAAATACCAAGTAATGTCGCAATACCAACTGCGATGAAACCCACTGTTAAGCTAATTCTAGAACCATAAATGATTCTACTTAAAATATCTCTGCCCATCATATCGGTTCCGAGAGGATATCCTGATATACTTTCATTGCTCCAAAATCCTGGTTTCAGGCTATTTTCAAGTTTCGGAGGTGAGGGTGTTGGGTCCTGTGGAGCAATAAAGGATGCAAAGATCGCTAAAAATACGAGAAAAAGGATGAGGATTAGACCAAAAACCGCTGATTTATTGTATCGAAATCGTCTGATTAATTCATGGGTTTTTGTCTCTCTTTTTCGTGCCATTCTTCACCTAATCATAATGAATTCTTGGGTCGATATAGGTGTACAAAAGATCCGTAATCAAATTGACAATAACGAACACAAGTGCAAAAACAAGGATGCAACCGATCACCAGCGGATAATCCCTCGCGTACACCGAGTCGACTACAAGGCGACCAACTCCCGGCCAGGAGAACACAGTTTCTGTTAAAATCGCACCTGAAAGGAGTAGACCAAAATTCAATCCAATAACTGTCACCACTGGGACCATCGCATTTCTAACTGCATGTTTATAGATGACTTTGCGTTCTGATAAGCCCTTTGCTCGTTCCGTTCGTATAAAATCCTGACGCAATATTTCAAGCATACTTGACCTAGTGGTCCTGGCAATAACCGCCATAGGGATAGTGCCTAATGCAATAGCGGGGAGAATTAAATGACGAAGAACACTAATCAGTGCTGCACCATTTCCCGTAATGATACTATCAACGACCATAAAACCAGTGATGCGATTGAAGGGAAGTAACAAATCAATTCGTCCACCTATTGGAAGCCACCCGAGGAAAACTCCAAAGATCATCATCAGCATAATCCCAAGCCAAAACACGGGCATGGAAATCCCAAAGAGTGCGATACCCATCACCGAATAATCTGCAACTGAATATTGTTTTGTTGCAGAGATAATACCAGCGACAACACCAATAAGGATCGCAAAAATCATCGCTGCAATCGCAAGCTCGATTGTATTTGGAAAACGTGATGCAATCTCTGTGGTAACTTGTTCGTGAGAAAGAATGGAACGACCAAGGTCACCATGTAGCACGTCACCAAGCCAGATGAAATATTGAACAAACAGCGGTTGATCCAATCCATATTTCGCGCGGGTTTCGTCGATTTCCTGCTGTGTGGCATGTTGCCCAAGCATGGTTCTTACTGGATCACCAGGGGCAAGATGAATCAATGAAAACGCGATAAGGGTAACTCCTAGGATAACTGGTATAATCTGCAATAGTCGCTTAATAATGTACCATTTCATTTCTGATCAACAGAATATCTTAGAATCTCTCTCATTTATTCCTTCGTGCATCAGAAAATCGGAGATTACCCTGTATGGTTTTATGTTAGAGTCACAGGATAGAAGAAATATCGTCCTGTTGGGTTTAAGACAAATCCCTGTACGTTCTTAGTAAAGACAAGGTCTTGGTTTGCATGTGCTAGATACACAAACGGTGCGTCTTCGTGGATGATTCCTTGTGCATCTTTGTAGAGTTGTGCGCGCTCATTGGTATCATAGGTTTGTAATGCAGCTGATAATAAATCTTGTACTTTAGTATTGTTGTAAAACGCTACGTTTCCTGCAGTTCCTAACGTGCATTGGTTCGCGCCGTATAAAACGTTCATGAAGTTATCCGGGTCACCATTGTCTCCAGTCCAACCAAGCAGACACATTGGATGTTCTCCTGCCTGTGTCTTTGCAAGATACGTCGACCAATCGATCTGGTAAATTGTCACATGAATATTCACAGCCTCAAGATAGCTTTGAATCGCCTCTCCAATCTTAGCTGGATCAAACATATATGGTCGACTAACTGGCATCACCCAGAGTGTGGTGTTAAAACCATTTGACCACTTTGTTTCATTTAATAGTTCTCGTGCTTTGACAGGATTATACGGATAATCAACAACAGAATTATTATATCCGAGCATGAACGGTGGCATCCCGTTCTTTGCAACGATTGCTGTCCCTTTATAAAGATTCTTAACTATCGAGGATTTATTGATTGCATAATTGACTGCCTGTCTTACCGACTTGTTCGTAAACGGCTCGAAGTATCCAGGAGTTTTCACCCATGGTTCATTTTGGTCATGCATACCGTTTTTATTGCTATCATTATAACCATATCCATTATTCATCGCCAGATACCCAACATTCATCCCCGCTGCCGTCAACAGCTGCAGATTAGTATTAGCTTTAATTGAATCAAGGCTTGCAGGGTCAGGGAACTCCATTCCTTGAATTTCACCTGCCTGTATCGCGAGCAGTCTGGCAGAAGGATCCGTGATGACCCGATAAATCACTTTATCAATTTTTGGGGCTCCACGCCAATAGTCCTTGTTTGCTTCTACGGTAATATGATCATCTTTTACCCATTCTACGAACTTAAATGGACCAGTACCACAAGGGTGTTTAAACGCATCTGCTCCATATTTTGCTGCGTTGGTTGGACTGACAATAGCAACCGTGAACATCGCGAGGCTTGTCATAATCGCAGCGTTTGGTCTGCTTAAAACAATTTTCACCGTGTAATCACCGATTTTTTCGACTTTCGCTATATCACTGAACATGTATCCCCAATACGCCCATTCGCCATATTGATGATACGGATGACTTGTATTATACTGCCGTTCAAATGAAAAGACAACCGCATCAGCATTGAAGGTAGTATTATCATGGAACTTCACACCCTGTCTTAAAGTGAAGGTGATATTCTGTCCATCTGCTGAAGTAACCCATGATGTCGCCAAGCACGGCTGGATCTCTGCAGTACCTTCTTTATATTCCACTAACCCTTCAAAGATGCTATCGGTTCTCGCTGTAGACTCTCCATCAGTGACATCCGCTGGGTCGAGTTTATCAGCATCTCCAGAACATGCAAAGATCAGCACCTTTTCTTTTACAGTTGGAGTGTTGTTTTGCATACATCCGCTAAAAGAAACTGCGAGTAATAATCCACAGACAATGATTGCAATGACACCAGCCTTCATATTGGTCGAATTTACTCTCCCCATGATTTTCAATCCTCGTTAGCTTCCTTCTCTCAAAGAAAGTCTAAATTCGTATCACGTATATTATTTAACTACTTTTTCTTTTAACGAGAATTTATACAAAATATTTCACCTAACAAGCGCTTCATCACAGCATCCCTTGAAGTTTTTCTCTCGTATAATCGAAAGGAATCAGAAGGCTTTCTGCACATTTGGCAAGCTGACGAAGGTAATAATTAACGTCGATGTCTTCAATCCTCTGCATCTTTTCGGCAAGACAGACTCGCCTTTTGTAGTTGTGAGAAGATTCATCAGTGACGATATAGTGAATCGATTGACCTGGCTGGACTTGAACATCGAGATCTCGCAGTTGCAGTAACGCTGATTTAGGGAGCGTATTGACCCTATAGTTCACGATATCCTTTGAGATCGTTGTCGTAAACACCAAGTCCTTGTGATCCACTGCGCCGTCTCGTAGTGCTACCGCAGATCGTCTGAGTACCTCAACAGATGTTGGTATCAACGCACGGAACTCATCTGCGGTACGTGCTTGTTTGAAGACGGTGAGCATTTCTTGCTGAGCATTTTTCAGGAATGCTGGCGTGTTATGCTGCCGGAGCTCCACGCCGCGTATCTTTACGGCCCCGTTTTCAAATAACCCATAGTACCTGGTTAATGCACCGACACCGGTTGCTTTATTCGGGAGAAACACAATCCATTTGTAGTGACCTTCCACATCCATACGAATCCCGGTACGATGGCTGATCATTCGTGAGAGGTGAAACGGACGAACGCACCCTTCGGATCCTTTAACCCATAGCGAGTCAACAATGCCGTGGAGCACTTCATAGCCTGTTTGTTGTGCAACCTCAGATGCGGTCAGCAGAATATCGCGGCTGAACGCAGTGATGCTCTCATGGCATTCGATGCGTCCGTACCGGGCGTTTCGATACCCAGTGTATCCGAAACAGACTACAAGGATCCATTTCCATGCTTTCTGCAATTCTGTGTAGACCGCATGATCGTACCGTGGGTTTTTTGCGCGTGCTTTGAAACAAAATCTGCGCTGTAAAATTGGTTCAAGGATCGCAGGGAGTAATCCTTTCTGCTTCTCACAAATATGATATCCAAGTTGAGGGACTCGTTTGGTAGAGTCAGGGCAGCAGGAACAAAGCATTGTTTCAGGGCTTATGTTATGCACTACCATGATATTTGGGTATAACGAGGCGTAATCCAACTCAACAACATTCTCATGAAGACCAACCACTGGCTCAAGCACCAGCCCACCTCGGTCCGCGATGAGTAATTCTTCTGCAGTCTTCCAATTCTCTGGCATGTTTTTCTTCCAAGGTACGAGGTAATCTTTTGCCATCGCAGCATTGATTTCGATTTGGCTGATAGCGGTCCCAGGGCCGAGTCGTGAGAGGAGTTGAAGGGGGATATTTGCGCATCGTGCAATATCAAGAATGCCGCGAAGCCCGCTTTCCCCGTAGAAGAACGATTGTGCAGTATCTAGATGAATACGACCCAGCAACGTGTAGAACGCAGGTCGATACACAATCCGTCCATAGCTGAAATACGATTTTGCTTTTTTCACGGGCCGGAGGTTGCTTTTTTTCTGATTCGTCTCTCGCCCCAAGTTCATCTCATGTTCGATACCACAGAGTTTCGCACGATGATACAAAAACGGAAACAGTAGACTGTCTCCATTCACAGTTGCAATCACATCAGGGTCAATCTGCTGAATCTGATTAAGTGCCGAAAGAATCGTATCTGTTTCGTTGTCTTCTTGGATTACTTCGTCATTTATAGCTATCCCAGGGAGTGGTTCCTGAAATGACGGGACTCCTTGTTTTTTCGGTGCGATATCAAGATGTAGTATTTTCAGTGAGGGCACCTCGTAATCAAGTGCCCATTGGTCGTCATCAAGAATGAATCGCCTCCCGTCCCATGCCACCTGCGCATGGCAAAACACGCCGCGTTCCTGAAGGTACCTGGTTGGAAGACGTATATCGACGTTGAACAACTGATACCAATGAAAACTACCCCACGAATCAATCAGGTTAGCAAGCGTATGAAGAGAGCTGAGAGTTTTTGGTACCACTTCTAAGACCATGGTATGCCTTGGTGAACCAAGTGTGAGCTTTGCTGGAGTCAGCTGCAGTCGTTTCACCTGAGGAAGTAGTTCTAACGCCTTGGCAACCTCAGAGATGTCTTGCGACGTATGCACATAAAAACATGGTTCGTACGGCTCCTCAATTCGGGTTGTTTTGCCGTTTTGCAGCAGCCAGGTGACCATGACGTTTTTCTCATAGTCTGGGTACACGTCAAGGATGTTCCCGCGTAACATACTCTCGGAGCATCCGCAGTGTTTTCTCATGTTCCACAAGAATGGACATCACGATTGGTTCAAACGGGTTGGGGTTGCTGATGTTGCTGCCTGCTGCCGCGTGTTTCCGGGCATGGTTGATGAGCTCATCGAATGCTTCCTGATCGATATTTCGCAGTGCGCGTTTGAAATCATTCCATTCCCAGCCGAATGATTCAACGACCATGCGGAACGTCGGAACAGTCCGGCCCATCAGTTCACCATCCCGAACGCTTCAAGACGGAGTTGCCCTTTTGCACCACGAACAATCGTCGCATTCTTCTGATTCTTGACAAGCTCAAGAGAGGTGTATTGCTCAAACTGTTTCATTCGTACGATTTCGCTGACGCTATCGTACAGTTGTTTCCCCAGGCCTCTTGATGGTGAGAGTGGCATCAAATCTAGATTTGTACACACCGTGATGAGCTGGTATCTGCTGGTGAGGTTCTGTATCTTCTGAAGATCCGATGACAGTACTGCCTGCGCCTCCTGAGCGGGGATTTCGGGGTCGAGGTACAGCGCAGGCAGCATCCCGATGAGAAGGGTCCGTGGACTGCGTTTCAGGATCATCGGCTCAAGCAGTTCCTGGAGTAGGGTGGAGAGCTGGTAGACGGTGAACGCCCTGCTCATCACCACGTTCTGTAATACCTCCCGCTGATCTAACTTTGCCATCCGTGCGTACCGAGCAATCCGATACGGATCGGCACACATCCCACCATCAATATAGATCGTGTCACTCCGAAACGTTCGGTAGGTGTTGACACAGAGCTGGTTTGGTAGATCTGAGATCAGGCTGCTGTTCCCATCAACGAGAGTCATTTCCCCTGCTTTAAAACCACCACATAAACTGTCCAGTTCTGCTATCCCTGAAGAGACGATGATGTCAGGTCTCAGGACATGTACAAAGGACATGTTCGCATGAGATCCCTCAATATCCTGTTCTGAACGACTGTTTTTCATGAATCTGCCTCCCTTAAAATAGGTGTAAGAAAAAAAACATAGGCGGTTCTATTTTAAAAAGCTAAAACAAGGATGAGTGAAAGTATTCTAGGGCTTTGTCTCAAAAGTATTCCTCTTCCACATATTTCCTCAACAACATCATCAAATTATACACAATGATTTTCAACGCGATTTCTACCTGTTGAACACCTCTTTTAATGGAGGCGACAGTGCCTC
>CABMCU010000074.1 GCA_902384685.1 uncultured archaeon
AGTATGCAGATGAGATAAGTTTACTCCATGCTGATAATCGTCCGTTTACTGACGACCGCGAAATAGAAAAATTTGTGACTCTAGCAAAATATCTTCAAAAACACGTGTCATCCAAATTAAAAGCATTCATTATCCCTCATGGGATGACGCTTCAGGCTTACAAAACAAACTGTGACAACAAATATACCTGTATCGTTTGTAAACGAATGATGTTGCGGTACGCAGAAGCAATCGCAAAAAAGGAAAAAGCAGATGCTGTCATAATGGGTGATTCGCTTGGTCAGGTCGCATCACAGACACTGCAAAATCTTCGCGTCGTTGAACAAGCAGTCAGTATCCCAATCCTCAGACCATTGATTGGATTTGACAAGGAAGACACGATTCAGATTGCAAAAAGGATCGGAACCTTTGATTTATCAATTTTACCTGCTGATGGATGTGGTGCAGTCCCAATAAAACCCTCGACGCAAGCGCGTCTCGAACAGATCCTTACTGAGGAACAAAAAATCAATATTAATGAGCTTGTACGCTTCGCAGTCATGCATGCATTGAGCGTCAAACTCTAACATTTCACAGTCAAAATAGTTAATAAATTAGACGGAAGAAAACTACATTTTTTTTAAAAAATGAAAAGACTTAAAAACCATCTCACTATACTACATTTTGTAGACCAGATTTTCTAGGCTACTATATATTGTATATCTGGTGGATGAGATGAACTGCCCCTATTGCAACCATATTGACACGAAAGTTACTGATTCGCGCGATACGGGAGGATCCATACGCAGACGACGAGAATGTCTCAGCTGTAACAAGCGTTTCACGACATACGAATATATCGAAATAGCACCCCTGTTCGTTCTTAAAAAAGACGGTAGGCGTGAACGATACGACCGCTGCAAAATAAGAAATGGAATGGAAAAAGCACTCGAAAAACGCCCTATAACTCATGAAAAAATCGAAGAAATGATCGATGGAATTGAAGAAAAAATCAGACGAGTAGGAAAAGAAGAAATCGAGACATCATTCATCGGGGAATACGTTATGGATGCATTAAAAGAAGTAGATCAAATCGCTTACATTAGGTTCGCATCAGTCTATCGTCAATTCACTGATGTAACAAGCTTTGAAAAAGAGGTTAAAAATCTTACAGAAAAATAAGAGGAGAGAAATACATGATACGCAAGATAAAAAAACGAGACGGAAAAATCGTTGACTTCAACCCTGTGAAAATCACAGAAGCCATCTGGAAGGCAGCACAAGCAGTCGGTGGAAAAGACTACAAGAGAGCAGCGGAACTCACAGACAGAGTTATAACCATCCTAGAAAAAGAGTTGAAACGCGGTGAAATACCCACAGTCGAACAAGTTCAGGATGCCGTAGAAAAAGTCCTTATCGAAGACGGTCATACAAAAACCGCGAAAGCATATATTCTTTACCGGAAACAACACCAGGACATGCGAGAAATCGGAGGGCTCCTAAAAGATATCGATGTGGTCGATGACTACCTCAGTATGATGGACTGGAAGGTCAACGAAAACAGCAACATGAGCTACTCACTTCAAGGACTTAATGTGTATGCGACCGAGAGCATTATTTCTCATTATTGGCTTAATAAGATTTATCCTCCTGAAATTGGAGAGGCTCACACAAGCGGTGAATACCATATTCACGACCTTGGTACCCTCGGAGCATATTGCGTGGGATGGGATTTGAAAGATCTTCTTTTACTTGGATTTAAAGGAGTCTCCGGAAAAATAGAAAGCAAACCAGCGAAACACTTCAGTACAGCATTGATGCAGATTGTAAACTATCTATATACCCTGCAAGGTGAGGCGGCAGGAGCGCAAGCGCTATCGAATTTTGATTCCTTACTCGCACCATTCATAGAAAAAGATGGTCTTCAGTATGACAACATCAAACAGGAGATGCAAAAATTCCTCTTCAACATGAACGTCCCCACACGGGTTGGATTCCAAAGCCCGTTTACAAACATCACCATGGACCTTACCGTCCCTAGTTACATGACTGATGAACCAGCGATCATCGGTGGTGTTCTTACGGATAATAATTACAGTGAATATACTGAAGAAATGGATATGATAAATCATGCGTTTGCAGAAATCATGCATGATGGAGACGCAAAAGGACGACCCTTCACGTTTCCTATACCCACGTATAACATTACGAAAGATTTCAACTGGAATAATGATGGACTCGAACCACTCTGGGAAATGACTGCGAAATACGGAATTCCCTACTTTTCTAATTTCATCAACAGCGACATGAAACCGGAAGATGCTAGAAGCATGTGTTGCCGTTTAAGGTTGGATAATAGGCAGCTTCAGAAACGAGGCGGGGGTCTCTTTGGCGCGAACCCAAAGACAGGATCGATAGGTGTCGTTACCCTCAATATGCCACGGATCGCGTATCTTGCGAAAGATGACACTGATTTCTTCGAACGACTCGATAGACTCATGATTCTTGCCAGACAGAGCCTAGAAATTAAACGAGACCTTATCGAGAACCTCACTGCCAGCGGGTTACATCCCTATTCCCGGTTCTATCTTTCTGATGTGAAAAAAACCTTTGGTGAATATTGGAAAAATCATTTTTCCACCATTGGTCTTATCGGTATGAACGATGCACTACTGAACTTTATGAATAAAAGTATTGCTGATTCTGAGGGCAAGGTATTCGCAGAGAAAGTTCTTGACTATATGCGTACACGCATCATGGATTTCCAGGAAGAAACCGGGAACATCTTCAACCTTGAGGCAACACCAGGAGAAGGAACAAGCTATCGTCTCGCGCGTATAGATAAGAAACATTATCCAGATATTCGGACGTACAATCAAGAGATTTATACGCAGAACCGAGGCCGAGATGTAGAGCCCTACTACACGAACTCCACACAACTTCCTGTTGGTTTTACTACTGATGTTTTTGAGGCTCTTGATTTACAGGATTCCTTACAGACCAAATATACTGGTGGTACGGTCCTGCATATCTTCCTTGGTGAGGAAGGGCCGTCCCCGACTGCGACGAAGAACCTCATTCGGAAGGTTGCACAGAGCTATTCGCTTCCCTACTATACCATAACTCCGACATTTAGTGTTTGTCCGGATCATGGTTATATCGCTGGTGAGCATCAACTCTGCCCGACCTGTCAGGCAGTGCAAAAAACCACGGAATGTGAAATCTATTCACGTGTTGTTGGGTATATCCGCCCGGTAAACCAATGGAACAAGGGAAAACAGCAGGAGTTCCGTGATCGAACAACATTTTACTTGCAGGAGAAGGTCCTTGTTACACAATGAAGATAGGTGGTTTTCAAAAAACATCACTACTCGATTATCCTGATCGGATTAGTGCGATAGTCTGGACCAGCGGGTGTAATTTTCGCTGTCCATTCTGTTACAATAAGAATCTTGCGCTCGGAACTGCAGAATTGTTCCCTAATGATGAAATCCTTTCGTTTATTTCGAAACGAAAAGAACAACTTGAAGGGGTAGTCATTTCTGGTGGCGAACCATTGATACAAGAAGATATCGTTGATTTTGTTAAGAGAATAAAGGATTTAGGGCTTCTTGTAAAGATTGATACGAATGGTGCGTTTCCAGAAAAACTCAGTGAACTTTTGGAAAAACAACTTGTTGATTATGTTGCTATGGATGTAAAAGCTCCAAGGAAGAAATATCGTCAGATCACCGGTGTTGACGTGGACCTTACCAAGATCGATGCATCGATTAATTTTATAAAAACAACAGCGCCATCGTACGAATTTAAAACCACATTCATCCCTGGTTTTCTCAAAAAAGAGGATATCGTTGAGATCGCAGAATGGCTGAAAGGGGCAGATGCCTACTATCTTCAACAGTTTAAAATCATAAAACCACTTGTCTCGTCAACCCTCGAAACTGCTATTCCATACCCCCGAGACTATCTATATGACACACTTTCTACGATACGACCATTTTTTATAAGCTGTGCCCTAAGAGGTGTTTAAAAAAACTAAATAGTACATATTCAATGAGGTCTTCTATGGATTATGAATTGGCAATTGTCGGTGCAGGTCCAGCAGGTTTTTCTGCTGCTATTTACGCGTATCGATCTGGGATTTCAACGGTTGTGTTTGACCGCGGGAGCGGTGGGGGTCTTCTACAGCTTGCACCGAACATTGAAAATTATGCTGGATTTGTTTCTATCCCTGGGGTCGATCTTGTTGAAAAAATGAAACAACATGCGAGTAAGTACGCTGATTATCATTTCTATGAGGAGGTAAAGGAAATCAAGCCGTCGTCAACAGGATTTATGATTGCAACTGAGAAAACGGCTTATCAGGTGGGCGCTGTGATTCTTTGCACAGGAACTGAACATAAAAAACTCGATATTCCTGGTGAATCTGAATTTGTAGGAAAGGGAGTGTCGTATTGTGCGACATGCGATGGTTTTTTCTTCAAAGGAAAACGGGTTGTGGTGGTTGGTGGTGGGAACGCCGCGCTGATGGAATCCATTTTTTTAAAACAACTCCGATGTAAGGAGGTATATGTCATCCACCGTCGTGATCAGTTCCGTGCGGAGAAGATTTATGAGGATGAGGCTCAGGAGAAAGGGGTTCATTTTCTTTTCAATACCATCGTTGAGGAGATTCATGGGAACGAGAGCGTTTCTTCCGTTGATCTTTTTAATTTAGGAACAGGTAAACGATCACGATTAGCTATCGATGGCGTGTTTGCCTCTGTTGGGGTGTTACCCCAGAATAAAATTGCACAGTCTCTTCAATTAAAACTGGATGAAAACGGGTATATCATAGTAGATAATGCACAGCGAACAAATGTCCGTGGTGTGTATGCAGCTGGTGACATCACCGGTGGTCTAAGGCAGGTGGTGACTGCATGTGCGAAGGGAGCGGTTGCTGCATTGTCCTCAACTGAGGTGCTTGGGAAAAAATATCCGTATTAGAGGATTAGCTTTTTTCATTGTATCAGTAATATAGGGTTTGATTTCATCATCGCCTCCGTTTCGATTACTGATGCACACGATGAGAGTATTGTCCAAAATCCCCTTGCTTCTTGGTTATTTAGAATATTTCATCTTCTGGTATGTCAGGATAAACCACATAATACCAGTTCCTGCGGTTGATATGCAGCTCAATAGCATGTCTAACGTGAAAAAAACATAGGCCATGACTGATAATAGAATCGCTGTGGATAGATACATGGAAAGTGATTGGCTTTTCGCTTCTTTTAACTGATAGTTGCGTAGGACTGCTGGAATCGCGGTGACCATAAACCCAAAATTGATGATCGTCAGAACAACATCCTGCCATTGCCACATATAATCCTAGTGATGGTAACAGAGAATATAAATAAATCTTCTTCATCGCATATCATAAAAAAAACAATGCTCTTGGGAAAATAATGGTAAAAAAAATCACACTTGCACAAGGAGCTGGCGGTGAGCTGATGGACCAGCTCATCAAACAAACTAT
>CABMCU010000075.1 GCA_902384685.1 uncultured archaeon
GTAAAAAAAAAAAACAAAACGTTAAAATCGCTGTTTTTATATACCCTTAGTCATGAGAGAATACAAGATTAAGAGAGGATATAACCCTGATCTCAATGCACTTGTTTTACGATATTTTAAGGTAAAAGGTGACATCGAAAAAGGTATACAATTCTCAGTTGAAGGAATTGGTGATGTTTCGATGAAGCAAGACAAAAGCTCGCTGGTTATTGATATTGTCCCCCCTAAAAAAGTATTAAATGATTACTCCATTATTAAGAAATGGAACGAGTTTCTTTTTGAGGCTACAGGAATGGATTCAAAAGAACGGAAAAAGCTTTTTGGAAAAGTGTAGGATCGGAAAATTTTTGTAGCTCATGGCTAATGATGGGTTTTTAAAAAAGGTATTGTTCTGAATCTATGCTGATCATTGAAAATTTATTTTTTTTGTTGTTCTTTAATAAAGATGTTTATATGTTTCTTTTCTTTTTCCACAGTACGATTGATAGGGTAATTGCACATATGGCACAAACGAGTTCAAAGCCTGATGTTCCCTTTGAATCTTCAGTGGTGTTACCTGTTGAATTTTCTGTTTGATTATTTTGGCTATTGTAACCAAATATTTTAAAACAAAAATCATAGTTTAACTCGGTCCATTTTGATCCATTTTCAGCTATCCGATACCATGCGGTTCCGCGTGTGTAGGTAGCATTGGGGTTATACCACCAACATAACATGTCGTCTCTAGTTTTTTCTGATTCGTGTTGGAATATAATATAATATGTTTGTTCGGGAACTACGGTAATTTCTGCAAAATTGAATTCAAATAATGCCTTATCAGGATAAATCATAAAGTATTGACTTGACTTTGTTAATGATGTCAGGTCATTCCCATCTAATTCTTTTCTAATAGATACAACAACATTTGAAGGATTCTGAATTTTTGAAATAGATAAATCTACTCGAGTTAAATGATTAAATCTTGGTTTAAATGATTGAGCTAGTTTATTTGGCCATGATAGGAAATATGGAGAAATGGCTTTGACTTGCTCTTGATCCATTTCATCAGATACCTGGGAATATTGGTTTGTACCGCCTATTATTGGAATTAGACTTATCCCAATAAACAAACCGATAATTATTGGAACCTTTGATTTTTTAATTAAAGTATTCAACATAAATTACTTTTCCTATCTGAAATCTACAATTTCCTAACAACTATATATTTATTTAGTCTTTTAACTCCTTATGAACCAGAAATCCCCAATCTTTCGTCTAGGGAATGAATAATATGATCGTTTTTTGAAACTTATTCATTTACGTATGAACAAGGACACCTGCCATCGATAGATTCTTTGAAACAACCCCTATCGTCTAGAGATATCTTTTTCATGTTACGAGTACGTATGTATGTTGGATAGATCTTCGTGGTAAACTCGAATTTATAGTAGAAGTGTAATAGTCAGGTTAGAATAAAAATTAATTTATTATTTCCTTCTGTTGAACAGGAGAGAAAACTGGAGAGAAAAAAAGAGCGAAAACGTAGAAATTAGAGGGTTTTAATTAATATAATTCTTGTCCTTGGTTATGCATTTAGACGGTTTTAACTCATGATTTTTGCCTAATGATTAATTTTGTTGAAGCAGTGTATAGTTTCAACCCCGTCCCCTGCGCTATTTATTTTAGATTTTTTTATTCAATGTTGTACAAAAAAATAATAATTTAGGTAATTATGAGGGATTTGTCTAATTTCTTAAAAGGAAGATTTAAATAGTTTATGTTACATATATCTAACATAATGTTAGAAATAAAAAATAAAGAGTTAGAGATAACAAATAAAAAATTATCACTAACGCATGAACGTCAGAGGTGAAAAAAAAATATGAAAGGAAAAAAAGAAATTATTGTAGCAACTGTGGTTGTTGCTATGGTGCTGTTGACCTCGTTTTTTTATCTCATGGGTACAGGTGAAATAGAATTAAATCAAATCGTACTCGTTGGTATAGTCATGGTACTCGTTGGTTTAGCGATGTACGTCATATGGGATAAAATAAGGAATGTCCAAAAAGGATTACCAGGAAAAGATGAACGGACAGTATCCATGAGCTATAAAGCCGGATATTACGGGTTTATTGCAGCAATTTGGAGTGCGGTGTTAAGTCCCGTGGTAGTCGACATTTTTTTCGGATATGAGCTTGACGGTGGGGATGTTGCAGCAATTGTGGTACTTGTTTCAGCATTTGTATTTATCATATCGTACTTGTATCTCTATTGGAAAGGGAAGTAAGTATGAGAACGCACATCAAAGAACTCAGAGCACGCTATGACCTCACCCAAGAGGATCTTGCAAAGAAGATAGGTGTCCGACGTGAAACAATTCTTTTTATCGAAAAGGGAAACTATAATCCATCCCTTAAATTAGCGCATGATATTGCCAAAGCCTTGCAGACAACCATTGATGATTTGTTTATTTTTGAAGATGAATAAGAGAATTGTTATCTATTAAACCTTGTTATACCGGTAATTTTGTGTTTAAATCCCTTCCCACTGCATTTTTTATTATCAATTTTTTATAAATTTTTTCCCAAACATTTATATCAATTAACGACATTTTCGGTTTTATCTTGTTTATCATGGGGAGGACTGTAAAATGCTTCGAGGTATATTTCAGAAAGGATTAATTTTTGGAATATTTATGATGTTTGTGGGGACGAGTGTTGTTTCTTCAATAGGACAATCAGATAATGAAATTGTTATGGTCGTAAATAATAGACCACCAATCATTATGAACCCTATACCAACAAATGGTTCAACCAATAACTCCCTCGGCTTTCTATGGAGCATTCACATTTTTGATCGGGAAGGTGATGCTTTTTCTTGGACTATTCAATGCAGCAACCGACAAAATGCCAATTGGACAGGTGCATCCAATGGAACAAAATCACTTGTTCTCTCCGGACTGACAAACTCAACCAGTTATAAAGTCTGGGTGAATGCGACTGATCCAGCAGGGAGTGGTCTGTATACTCGCAGATGGTATACGTTTACTACTATAAGGCCAATAAATCATCCACCTGACATTCCTAGCAATCCAAGTCCGCTATTTGGGGCAGATGGTGTTGATGTTAACACGTCTTTAAGTTGGACAGGTAGTGACCCCGATGTTGGTGATACCGTTACATATGACGTGTGGTTTGGGAGCATGTTCCCTTTACAAAAGGTAGGTAGCAATATATCTACACCATCATTTAATCCAGGGACACTTGCGAATAGTCTAACATATTTTTGGAATGTTGTAGTATGGGATAACCATCATTTATCAACTAAAGGTCCTTCATGGTATTTCACTACAATAAATGCCACTAATAATGTACCAATGAAACCTGATACACCCTCTGGACAAGCAAAAGGCAAGATAAATGCTGAATACATTTACAATAGCGTAACGCTTGATCCTGAAGGAGACAATGTGTACTACCTCTGGGATTGGGGTGATGGAAACAACAGTGGATGGAAAGGACCTTACCTTTCTGGTGTAACCTGTCAAGCAACTCATACTTGGAGTAAAAAAGGAAACTATGCCATCAAAGTGAAAGCAAAGGACATCTATGGACATGAAAGTGTTTGGTCAGACCCTTTGCCGATAACGATGCCATATTCATATAATCCAATGCACCAGTTCTTTGAATGGTTATTCCAGCAATTCCCTAATGCGTTCCCAATACTACGGCACCTATTAAGGTATTAAGAAGATCTATCTTTTTCTGCTCTATTTTTCTTTTTGCATTATGGGTTCGCACAAAAAAACATTTGTTATCAAAGATATGTTTTTATAGGGAAAATTCATTTAAATATAAATAGAGGTAAGAAAGATATGAAAAAGCAATTAATACTCATAGGAATCATTGCTATGCTTGTTACAGTTGGGTTAAGCGGATGTAGTGAAAATAATAATAGTGATACTGGCATTGTTTCGTTTCAAGAATTGTTAGGCAATTCAACTAAGTTTTATGGTCAGAATATTACAATGAAAGGTTATATTAATGGAACTGTGTACGGTGTAGGAAATTCGTCATATAATGCTTTTTTTTATGATTCGTCTTCCAATCCACAATATGTGTTAGTATTGGACGTACCATCCGATATCGTGATTCATACAGGAATGTATACAATAACTGGGACTGTGATAAAACAAATATATGCTACCCCAAAATTAACTGTAATTTCAGCAGTAGCTATATGAGAAATAAGAAATAAAAATTCAGATCGGAGGAAGGAAGAGGATCTAAAAACAACTTAGGAGTATAGGAATTTTTATAGGGTTTGTTGTATTATGTCGATGTAATTTTACAGAATAAACTACTATGTTTGAACAAGCACGTATAGGAAAGCACCAGAGGATATTTTTTGGGGAGCGGGTAGGGTGAATCTGAAGGTGTGGGTAGGAACTTTATATTTTATAAAAGATCAGAGTGCTTGATAAAGATGCTTATACGTTTCTTTTCTTTTTCCACAGCACGATTAATGCTGCAATTGCACATATGACAAAGATGAGTTCAAAACCAGGTGTTTTTGGTGACGTAGGATTATTCGCGAGGGGGATAGTTATTGTTTTGGTGTTTGTTACTCCATTATTATCAGTTACTCTTAAGATAACAGAGTAGTTGCCTGCTTGTGTCCATGAATGTGTTGCTGTTGGAGTGGTGTGAGATTCCTCATATATGCCATCGTTGTTCCAATCCCATTCGTACAATGTTATAGAACCATTTGGGTGGTTGCTCGTTGAGGCGTCGAATGTGATTGTTTGATTTGTTTTGGGGTTTGATGGTGTCCAGGTGAAATCTGAAATGGTTGGTTCATTTTCACCAGTTTTTATAAAGGTGTATGCCGACCCGGAATCTTGTCCGTTGTCATCATCATTTTGTGCTCCGATAAGGGCGGTATTACCCGAAAGGGAAACAGAGACGCCAAAAAAGTCCCATGTTGTGCCGTCTGAGGCGAGAAGTTTTGTTTGTTGTGTCCAGGTGGGGCCGATGCGTGTGAACACATAGGTAGAACCCGAGTCGTTTTTGTTGTCGTCATCTCCATCTGCTCCGATGAGGGCGGTATCGCTATCAAGGGAAACA
>CABMCU010000076.1 GCA_902384685.1 uncultured archaeon
GTCCTCCATTGAGGGTATAACACCACATCTCTGTCCTGCCGTCTCGAGGTATATCAACCTGCTAGGTTTCCAAAAGCAGGACATTACACCGACCGAAAGGCGTCCCTTTACCGGGATTGAGCCTATATTATATCATATTGTTATGTATTATCATCATTCATTGTTTATCATTTACTAGTCTTTCTATGTTCACCTCCACAACAATTTTAGTTCTTCCATCTATATCAAGATTTCTAAAGATTTTATCAGCATTTTCTCCACAAATACTCTCTTGCAAGCATCTGTTTAGAACCACTTTTAAATTATAGCTTATAATCTGCGATTTACTATTACCATATATACGGCTCACAAGTATATAAAACTTTTTGTTACAGAAATGTTACGATGTACGCAGATGCAAACCTTAAACTTATGATTTTGGTACTTCTACAAACTCACGCATCATAACGTACATCTCATTATGTCCAGACTTTATCCAATTAGAATATAGCACTTTCCAATTTTTTTTACTTCCCAGTTTTTAACATAGTTGGAAGTCCTCCGCCTTTAGGCGGGGGGGTTTACCATACGGTACATACTCATATTGTCATTTCCATGCATTGTCATTTCCATGCATTGTCAATACTTACCTGTCTTGTATCGTCAACAAGACAATCTTTTGCTGTTTTTCCTTTTTCTCTTGTAGTCTTCTCTCTTGTCGTCATAGTCACTTTTCCTCCATCTATTCCAATCTGCTCTGTTCCATATTTACAGATGTTAATTCTATTCTCCTCTATATCTAAACTCTTTATCATCAATCCATGATTTCTGTTCAACAGTCTTACATTTCTACTATCGAATTGTCCTACCACTTTCCAATCAAAATTATATAATGACATCAAGTGTTTATCATTCTCATATCCACCGACCCATCCTCTATACAACATATCATTTCCGTCTCTTTTGTCAATTATCGCTTCTATATAATCCCCTTTTCTTATATTGGTCCACGATGCCGTTGTCCCACCAAATCTCCTTCTAATTCCTCCTTTCGAAGGTTGTTCATGATGTAACTTTCTTCTCGAATATTTAGGTCGGCACATTATATCGAAATTTATTCCAAGTCTTAATTTTGTCTTTGTCTCCATTCCTAAACCTAATATTATAGATCCCATTGCAATACAATCATTAACATGAGATATGACTCCTCTTTCTTCTTTCTTACTTCCTTTTTCTAATTTCAATTGTTTTCTTCTTATGTTAGTCTCATATCCTTTGATAAGTCTGATGTTTCCTTTTCCGAAAAGTTTTTCTAACTCTTCAAATAACCATTTCTTACCAATTTCTACTTGACTGAAATTCTTACCCCATCTCTTTGTATAGTGATTGAATGTTACATCTTCTATACCTACGATAGATATCGGATATATCTCTTTTAATTCTTTAATAACTTTCAATTCTAATTGTTTTCTAGATCTTATAGATGGAGCCATCTTACCAGTCTTAGTTCTATTTAGAACTCTACATTCTCTTCTTCTGCAGTTTCTATGTCTTCTAGATCTTCTTAATTCTCTTCTTTTATCCATTCTATATTTGATAGAAGCAAATCTATTCTCTTTTTCATCTGCAATTAGTTCTAAATTACATCCGTATAGAACGGCTTTTTTGGATACAACTGCTACTCCTGAGTATCTACTACCTGGATCTAGTGTTACAACAATTGGCTGTTTCTCTCTTCCAGACGGTTCTTGGATTAATTGGACATAGAAAACACCCATCTTTGTTCTCATAGGTTTCGCTTTACCTTGTTTAACCCATTTTCTTGCTCTACTAGATTTAGTAGGCATTCCTGGAGTTCCATCAGGATTTACTACTGGCACTCTGATATTACCAATAGGATCTCCTAATAATCCTATACAAAATATCTTTATCGGTTTACCCGATTTATTTTTGGTATTTATTATTATTTCTTTTGCTTTACCTTGTTTTATCCACTTTTTTGCTCTATTCTCATTTGTATTATATATTCTAATGTTGTCCTTGTTATATACTGGAACTGTATTCTTTGGATTGTTTCCATATGGACTATTTTTCTTATTTGTTACGTTTGTCTTATTTGTTACATTTGTCTTATTTGTTACGTTTGTCTTATTTGTTACGTTTGTCTTATTTGTTACGTTTGTCTTATTTGTTAGATTGGAAGCCTGTGATATAATCCTACTTCCTTCGTTTAAATGTTTATCTTTATTGGACGTCCCTTCGCCATCGAGATAAAAAGCAGAAGCTGTGTCATTCATCTTTTCTTTTGGATTAGACGAATCCGTATGCTCAAGACATACAGCATCAGTCCAACCAACAGTTAGGGAAGCGCTGGTGGGTGTTGGTCTTCTGTCTCGTTTACCTTTCATAGATATTTTACCTCTAGTAGGCTAGTCGACTCTTACGTTGTCCATCTTGAACAGACAAGCTCCGCCCTGAAGGGCGGGGTAGTTGACCCTCATATATTATCTAACACTTGTCGTCTGCATACAAGTATCAGAATAATCATATGATCATATCCGCACTTTGGGTTTCAATGTCACAGTAACTCATATATGCTGTCTCGGTTTCAAACTTCTAAAAATTCTCATTTGCACTCTGGGTTTCAATGTCACAGTAATTCACATATGCTGTCAGGTTTTCAAGCTTCTATAAATTCACATATACAGACTGGATTACAACCTTAAAATG
Source organism: uncultured archaeon (assembly GCA_902384685.1). Taxonomy (GTDB): domain Archaea; phylum Thermoplasmatota; class E2; order DHVEG-1; family DHVEG-1; genus SM1-50. The sequence continues at coordinate 2,710 of CABMCU010000076.1, forward strand.
GTTAGCATTATGCTTTTGGATTTCAAACATAGAATGGATCGCGGTTGTATAATGGGTTTCA
>CABMCU010000077.1 GCA_902384685.1 uncultured archaeon
AGAATGGTTTGCGTTCCTTCATGTTACACTATCATAAAATGTACCTTATCGGATACCCCCATCTTTAGATGGATTTATTTTGGGAGGATGTCATTTGCTTATTGGGACGATAAGAAGTGGTGTATATCCATCGTTGAGTTTTAGTAGCGATAACAACACTGTATTGTCTGTTGGAAGAGCGATGTTACTATGGAATCCTAAGACGGTGGCTTCAAGCATGATGTTTTGGGTTGTAGCTCCTGCTTCGAAGTACCAAAATGGGAGGTATTGTTGGCCAGCATTTTTGGTTTTATTCCAGTTTAATACCGTGATGATGGAAAGCGGGGCAGACGAAATGGACGTAAGTGATGATGCAGCTGCGAGTTGAGCTCGGTTGTCACCTGGTTTTATTTTTTGTAAAAATGTCATAATAGGTAACCCTAGGTAGTCGGCAGGATAACCGGTGAACATCGGTAGGAGGTTCGGCTGATATTTATAAATTTCTGAGGCGGTGACCGCGTAGATCTCCAGTGGATAATACGCGTGTGCACTTGGGACGGTTCGATGTCGTACTATTGAATTAAGATCTTGTTCACTTTTATCAAGATAATAGGAGAATCCGTAAGATGACCAGATAAGTTGGCTGAGTACCTGTCGTGTGATGGTGCCTTGGAAGTTGATTCTTTGTGTTCGTTGTTGAAGTGCGCCGGTCAGATTCATTTGTGTCTCTTTGACTTTGGGGAGTAGTGAGAACCAGAGTGGTCTGTATATGAAATTATAGGGATGAAGCGGGTGTCCGAGTGGCATGATGATAAGTCCGGTTTGATCTTCTGGGATACCCATTCTGTCTATAGCTGGGGGAAGACCCCCAGTGACAACCGTTCCGAGGTTAAGTGCGTCGACGGTAAATGCAATGTTCTGGCAGATTTCTCCTATCTCGGCTGCGGCGTTGTTTGGGTTTGCGAGTGTTGTGTTATAGCAGAGGCCAAAGACAATAGGTGCGCCTGGATATTGGTAACCAACCGTATCACGCCAGTCTCCCGTTTTATAGAGGTGGAGTGAGTGATTAACTGGGTTGTAGGTGTAGGCTGCGTCTTCTTTCAAGACGTAGATAACGCTTGCAAACATTCTGTTGATGCCTGCGATGGTGCGGTTTTCATCTTGTCTGAAGCCCGCTGCGTTCCAAAGGATGGTAGCGAGTTGTTCATCGGTGATAGTTTCATTAGTAAATTCTCGTATCGACATTCTCCTGAAGATTGTTTGTTCCAAGTTCATATCGATATTCTGTGGCGGTGGTAGCTGGTAGGTTGCTTGAAGTAATGGGGTGAATGCAAGGTTGCAGAAAAAGGCGAGGATTCCAATTATGATTATTCGGTTTATACAACGTTTTTTCTTCATACTAACTCCTGATTTTAATATATCTTAATTGAATATATATTTTTCCATGAAAATTTCTTTTAGTATTCTGTACATTGATTTTTCGCTCAAATGACAAGATATAACATGCAGAATATTTTATTATACTCCGAGAAAGCCTTCATTTTGGAGAGAACAGAACGTATAATATTAGGGTATATTTGCCCTTCCTTTTTCTTTAATTTTCCAAACTTAATTTTAAGCCTTCCACACAAGGTATTAATATTATATATGATTATTTGAGGTGAAATTATGAACTGCGTCATCTGTTCTTCTCAATTGAAACCCGAAGAAGAAGATTCAGGAATTTGTTTTTCCTGTCAATCCATAATGGCAAATATGAATGTAGGAGGTTAGACTTTTAAAGAATTATTAGTTGTTATATAGTAAGACGGAGGTAAAGGTTATGGAAATGGAGGAAAAGAATAAACCTGAATTCCTAAAATCTTTAGAAGGACAGAAAAAATTGGAAATTCAACCAATGCATAAAGAAATTAAACATGAATCTACTGTTTTTGGAATACTATTGCGTGTTTTTGGTATTCTATCAGCAATAATATGTTTTATTGCAGGAGCAGATATGACTTCTATAAGATCATTAACAGGTGATAGGGCTGCAGAATTATTTTATAATTCCTTTGGTGTTTTTATTATCGGTTTAGCATTTTTCATCGTAGCTTTACTTTTTGGAATAGCCTATCTAATAGAAAAGAAATGAAATAGTAAATTGAAGGAATGGCATGGAAAAACAATTATTAATAATCATAGGAGTCATTGCTCTGCTTGTTTGTATTGGGTTATGTGGATGCAATCAGGTTAACAATACAATAAATCCTGAAAAAAACAAATTTGTTGGAACATGGCAAAATACTACACTAGATTTGACTACGACAATTAACTTGTTCTCTGATGGAACTTGTTTATATTTGGATTTACCTGGAACATGGGATGTAAAGGATGGCAAGTTAATAATGGATTTTACAGATTCCGGATTTACTTGGACATATAATTATGTGTTTTCAAACAATGATAGAACACTTTCTCTTACTTTTACAGCAGGTGGTTTATCTCAAGTTTTTATAAAACAATAAGAAATGAAATTGTAGATTTGAGAAAAAAAGTTTATTTAGTTGTAGATGATTACTCATCATTATCTATTAGAACAAAAGGAAATATCAACATGCTTTTTTCCCTTTTTTTATACGAGTATTTTTCTTTATATGCTTGTGTTCCATAGTCTTTTTGTTGATTCATCTCTTTTCACTAGCTGTTTAATTTGGATTCTGTATCTATTTAAAACTTAGGCGTTATTTTTCCATATTATAAAAAACATAGAATGCTAGTGAATAAATACATTATGCATTACAAAGTTTCGTGTTATGATCATTACTCGTTTTGAAGTTGTGCGTAATATTTAATTATCTCTTATTTACTAACTGTTCTTCATGGGAAAACTCAGTCATAGCTGGCAATTAATGAAAACAAGCTTAGGTGTCCTACGAAAAGACAAAGAAATAATGATCTTTCCAGTACTTTCCTTCATCGCTTGTGCTATCATATTAGTCTCGTTCTTCGTAGGATTCTGGTTTTTAGGATTACCTTCTATCAATTCTTCACCATGGTTCTGGGTTGTAGGAATGTTCCTTATCTATTTTATTTTGTTTTTTATCGTTATTTTTTTTAACACCGCGATTATCGCCTGTGCAAACATCCGGTTAAATGGAGGCGACCCTACAGTCTCCGATGGATTGCGTATTGCCTCGCAAAATATCGGTCGAATACTTATCTGGGCATTCATCTCGGCAACCATTGGAATGATTCTCCAAGCAATCCGCGAGAGAGGAGGATGGGTTGGAAAACTCATTGCAGGTATTATCGGTATTGCCTGGACATATGTCACATTCTTTATCATTCCAGTTCTCATCTACGAGAAAAAAGGAATTGCATCCTCAATCAGACGGAGCGCATCATTATTCAAACAAACGTGGGGTGAGACTATCATTGGGACATTTGGTTTTGGCATTATCTTTGTCCTACTTGCCCTCCTTGGAATTTTCCCGATCATTCTTGGCTATATCCTTGGTGGTACAACAGGTTTGATCATTGGTTTCATCATCGCGTTTTTCTACTGGGCATTTATCGGGGTTGTTGCATCTGCAACCAATGGGATTTATGTCGCAGCACTGTACCAATATGCAACGAAAAAGCAACTGCCTTCAGAATTCGATGCTTCGCTTATTCCGCCAACGGTTCCAGGATTCTAAAAAAAGTATTTTAACGATATTTTTACGTTCTGTAGATAGTGTTCATCCCATCATTCTGGATTCGTTCTAACAAGATGGGAATATGTTTCACCTCGGTCACTTGTTGGACGTCCTTTTTTAATTTCTTTAAAAACAGACACGATGAGAAATAATGAGGCAGGATACTTCGCATCTTGAGAACAGCACGTCGTTCACCGTAAAATTCGGTCAATAAACGAAGATGCTCAAGGCAGATGTCTTTCTTTTGCTGTAGTATTGGTGAAGTGTAACTGTGTTTTGAAAGAATATTGAGTATTTCGGGAACGATCCAAGGATTCCCTAGAAGGCCTCGACCTGGCATTACCGCAGAAGCACCTGTTTCTTTGAGTATTTTCTGTGCATCCAATCCTGTATAGATACCTCCATTTGCGATGATAGGAGCAGAAAGGGCTGTTGCTGTTTTTTTTATGATGTCTAGGTCAACACGTGATCCGAACTTCTTCTCGCCACTTCTCCCATGAATCGTCAAAGAGACTGCACCAGCATCAATCAATTTCTGAGAAAGAGAAACAACGTTAATCGATTGTTTTGATGTGCCTAAACGCAGTTTACATGTTACGGGAACATCGACTGCGTTGGTAACCGCGGCAACGATTTCACAGGCGTGCCTCTCATTCTTCATAAGAGATACACCTTCTCCTCGACAGGTTACTTTTCTCGCTGTACACCCCATATTAATATCAAGGTAATCAAAACCCAGATCTTCAACGATTTCTGCTGCTTTTCCCATAAATTCTGGGATGCTTCCTACTAATTGAACACCGTTATAATGTTTCCCTTCAGCGATCTTGAGAATCTGCATTGTTCGTCTATTTCGTTGTACAATCGCACGTGCATTCGCCATCTCGGTAATGATGAACGGTGGTTTGAATCGCGCAAGAATCACTCGATAGGGATAATCAGTATATCCGCTTAACGGTGGTAAGAGTAACTTTTTTTCTTTTAGTATTTTAATGAAGAGAGAAGATTTCATAATTGGAAAGGCATCAAATAGAGGATATTAATGTATCTTCCTTCCTGAAAAAAGATTATTATTCGTAACGTACTGCTTCAATCGGACTCATCCGAGCTGCTTTCCATGCAGGATAGAGACTTGAGAGAATACCAACGATGAGTGATACTGTGATGGCAAGGACCACAGTCGTAATCGTAATAATCGGGGAAAGTTGAAACGAAGTTCCTCCCATCGACATAAAACTTCTAAGGATCAGTGTCAGAGCTTGTGAGCCAAATACACCAAGAATAATACCAATAATCCCACCAACACTACTCATCAACGCACCTTCGATGATGAAGATACTCATGATATCGCGTGTTGTTGCGCCTATCGCCTTCATAATGCCAATCTCACGAGTCCGCTCCATAACTGATGTCAGCATTGTATTCATAATCCCGATGGAGGCAACGACAAGTGCAATCGACGCAATTCCTACAAGTACTAACTGAAGAATACCAATAATATTTTGCACCGTCTTAAGAATAGAAGTCATTGTCGTCGCAGTCGCAAAATCCTTCTTTCCATGATTTTCGTTGATGGCATTCTGAATGGTGGTTGCAATGGATTCTGCATCATTGACGTTATTCACCCGTAAATAAATTAAACTAATATTACTCTGACCGGTTAATTTCTTAAAATCACGGGAACTCATCAATATAATATTGTCTGAGGATGAACCACCAAAGCCTTGTTTTCCGAAAATACCACTGACAAAAAACTTCTGACCGTTAATCTTAATCCTCCCTCCAACAGAAATATCTGCATCGAAGGTATCATGTGCGATACTATTTCCAATCATGATATTATTCTGTTCGCCTTCGTTGAGAAATCCTCCTGATTCTAAATTCTGACTTGCGTATTGAAGCTTCATGACGCTGACTTCCATACCGGTCAGAGAGATAATCGTTGTTTTCCCATTGTATTCCGCAAGACCGGAACCAGATAGCTGGGTGCTGACCTCTTTGATTCCTTGGATACGTTGTATATCCGTGATATCCCGTTGCGTGAAATATTCACCAGTTGATCCTCCACCACCAAACGAGGAAAACATATTTCCGCCGGCAGAGACAATGATGACGTCAGATAACGAAGAAAGCTCCCCGGTGACCGCCTGCTGCATACCTTCCCCGAGAGCCAACAGAGAGATGATCGCCATGATACCAATCGCGATACCGAGCAACGTCAAAAGCGATCGAGACAGGCGATTCCGAAGATTTTTGAATGCGAGCTTCGCGTGATCTCTAAGCATGCTCCTCTTGTACCTCCCCGTCTTGAATCCGAAGCACCCGTTTGGCACGCTGCGCGATCGCCATATTATGGGTTACAATGATAATGGTTTCCCCTTTTTTGTTGACATTTTCAAGAATTTGCATAATATTTTCCCCTGATTTAGTGTCAACGTTTCCGGTCGGCTCATCCGCAAGAATAATCGACGGGTTATTCGCAAGAGCACGAGCAATAGCAACTCGTTGTTGTTCACCCCCACTCAACTCCGAGGGTTTATGGGTTAACCGTTTTGACAGCTCAACCAACTCAAGAAGCTGTTTTGCTTTTTTTGTCCTGGTTTGACTATCAACACCTGCAAATCCCATTGAGAGTTCCACATTCTCTAAGGCATTTAAGGTTGGAATCAGATTGTACTTCTGGAAGATAAAACCTATTTTTTCTCGTCGGATCCTAGCAAGCTCATTTTCATTTAATTTTGAGACATCACTACCATCGATAAAGATGTTGCCTGATGTTGGTTTGTCAAGACAACCAAGGAGATTCATCAAGGTTGATTTCCCAGAACCAGACGGACCGATAATGGCGATGTAATCCCCCTGTTTGATACGAAGATTTGTTTCCCGCAGAGCAAAGACCTGTAAGGGGGGTTTGCCATAAGTTTTTGAGATGTTCTCTGTGACGATGACGTCCTTACTCATTATGCTTTCCGCCGTTTTTTCCGCCGCATGTATAATAATACAACTACAATGATGACAACGATGATAATGATAAGTGGTGCTAAACACGTAGTAAGTAACGAGGATGTTTGAGGCATGCCACTACTTGACCCAGATGTACTACTTGAGCTGCCAGTGGATTGATAGCTCTGACCTGGCCCAGAAACAACGCTAAACGATTTACTGACCAATGGCGTCTCATAATAGTCATTTCCCTGTTTGAAGGAGACTTTAAAGCCAATGATCTGCGTTCCATATCCAACCGTATCAGTATAGATGTCAAACGATGCGGAGAACACATCATCAGGATCCATAGAGCCGATAAAATATTGCGAGGGAATCACGGTTGCATTACAGATAGGGGTTACGAGAACACCAGTAATCTTCTCTGTTTTTGCGTTATACACCTCAATGCTTATTCTTGAAGAACCTCCTTTCGTGATGCTGAGGGGAAAATTGGTAATTATCGGTGCAACATCTAACGCCTCTATAACAGAGAGTGGAGCGATTAATGAGTTTGTATGCAGATTATCCCCATTCTTATAACTCACGGAAAAGAAAATATTACTCCCTTCAGTTTCAATTGGTTTGGTCGAAAAAACAACGTCTTCTGATGTTGCTGGAGTAAGTGATCCTATGAAATAACTCTGTGGGACGAATTCGAAACCGTCTCCATGTGGGGTAATAATGACATCTTGTACTGTGTTTTCTCTTTTGTTCACCGCAGTAACAGTAAGATCTGTTGTTCCTCCTTTGGAGATTTTCGAAGGAATACTAGTTGGGAGGAGATCTACTGAGGCATTACTTACTTTGACTAAAAGAGGATAGATGACATCGGTGCCACCGCTGACATCAACATTTACAACGGGAAAATACATTCCCTCACTTATGTTTTTGTCGACAAGGAGTTTAAAATTCACTTCGATGCTAGCTCCTGCAGCCAGATATCCAATATCTGTATAGCTCGCGGTCGCCCTAATCTGTTTTGCGTCTAATGATGCTGGATCAATCCAGATTTTATCGATGTCAACACCAAGAGTATGAACCGTGGTCGTCGTTTCTCCACCTGATATCGATGTTGAGCTTTGTGTTGCGGCGGTTTCTGCGTTTTTCACTTGAAGGGTTAAAACGGCAGTATCTCCAGGCATGAGGATTTCTGGAGATAATTGGTATTGTGAAATCATGACTGCTGGATTTGCCTGTACATTGGGAATATATAGGGATATTAATGCGCTGAAAATCAGTGTTGATATGATTGTTATTGTCAATATTTTTTTCATATTAATTTACCTCCTTCTGTAACTCTAACGAGCAACGTCTGAGTATTTGTAATACTTCGTTCTTTTTCCCTTTATAGGACGTAGATATAGAGTTTTGTATCTGCATCATTGTCGAGAGTACCTCGTTATCTTCTTCAATCATGTCGATAATTAAATTTCTAAATTTCATAAATTTTTTCATCATGCTCTCTCCTTGTTTTTTTGTGCTGAGAATCATTTTTTTCCCTTTTGGGGTTATTTTAAATATATTTTTTGAGCGTTTTTCTTTCGTTTTTACCGTAATCAATCCTCCTTTTTCTAATTGTCTTAAAAGAGGATAGATTGTTCCTTTGCTTGGTACCCAGGTTCCCTCTGTTTTTTCTTTGATTTCTGAAATGATTTCATATCCTGATTTAGGTTTCTTTTGTAGGGAGTTTAAGAGGTACATGGTGAGTATTCCTTTCTGTTGTCCGGTATTTGTTTCAAAATTTAAGACGTTGGACATGAGGGCGGGTAATTAAAGATCAATTTATATATATTTCGTAATTGAACGGTTCGGTTTCGATATATTATACAATCGTCTGTAAAAAAATACGATTTAATTTCTCCGTTTCAGTAATAGAACGCTTACAGAAAGTGTCAACAAAGCAAAGAGAACTAACACGATGATATCTACCCAGATTTCGCCTATTCCCCATCCACGGAGCATGATTGATCGTTCTGCGTCAATCCCATAGCGGAGAGGAATGATGTACGAGAGTGGTTGAAGATAGCTAGGAATCGATTCGATAGGCCAGAAGAGACCAGCAAGGAGAATTGACGGGAAAAGAATCAGAGGAATAAACTGGATCGCCTGTAATTCGTTTTTTGCCCCTGCTGATAGTAGAATACCAAGGCCTTGATGGCCAAACGCGAGTAGCAGGATAACAATCAAGGCAAGGAAGATATTGCCAACGATTGAAATATCGAAAAGGAGTATTGCCGCGATAAGGACCACGATGCTTTGGATAATGCCGATGACCGCGAATGCCAGTGCATATCCCACAACGATTTCACTTTCACTTGCGGGAGAGACCAACAGACGTTGCAATGTTCCGTTACGTCGTTCATTGACAAACAAAATAATAGTTATCATTGTTGTGACCATCATAATTGCAAAAGAGATAACCCCTGGTGCAAAATAATCGATGAATCTGGTGTTACCCCCACCATATGCATACACCTGCTCTATTGCAATTGGCATTTCGATTTGCGAGATATTCAGGGATGCCGATAGTTCTTTCAGTATTATTTGAACAGACTGTGTCGCTTCTTTGATTACCGCTGCTGCGATCGTTGGGTTTGAAGCATCAATATAAATCTCTATTTTTGGAGAGAAACTCATATCTTGTGTCTTGATTGTTGAAAGAAAATTTTCTGTGAAGTTCGCAGGAAAGATGATTGCTGCCCAGGCTTTTCCCTCGTGAACAATTTGTCGGGCGTTCCTACTATTTGTATTCGTGTGCATGGAAAAAACGTCTGTATCGAAGTTATCTATGACCTTCTGTGCAAGGAAAAGACCATTCGGTAAGACAGGTGATGTTCCAGCCTGAATACCAATATCATAATCCACAACCTCAATTGCGATATCCTTCACATCACCACCAAAGGTATAACCGAAGATTAGAATCATCAACAAGGGCATAATCAAAACAAATGCGAGTGTCCGACGGTCATGCCTGAATTGGAGGAGTGCTCGTCGAGAAAACGCTGCTATTCGTCGGAGTCTCATGATTTTTCCTGCCCTGCAAGTAAGAGAAACGCTTCTTCAAGTGAATCGACGCCAACGCTTTTTTTAAGATCCCTTGGTCGTCCGTCCGCGATAAGACGTCCCTGCCGAAGAAGACCAACACGAGAGCAATGATCTGCTTCATCCATATAATGGGTAGTAATAATAACCGTAATTCCTTTTTTTACCAGTGACTCAAAGTATCCCCAGAAAGTAGCTCGTAGCTCAGGATCTACTCCGACAGTAGGCTCATCGAGAAAAACAAGATTTGGCTCATGGATCAACGCACAGGCGAGGCTTAAACGATGTTTCATTCCACCACTGAGTGTCGAAACAAGACTGTCACTCCAGTCCTGTAGATTTACAAATTCAAGCATCTCTTGTTCTTTCTTCTCAAGATTCTCTTTGGTCATTCCGTAGATACCACCAAAGAAAAAAAGATTTTCATGGACCGTGTTATCAAGATAGATTGCTGCATCCTGCGGCATGTATCCAACCTGGTTCATAATAGATTTACAGGGAAGCGGTTCTCCTAAGATTTTTATAGTCCCTTCATTTGGTCGTAGCAAATCACACAGCAGTTTTATAGCGGTTGTTTTCCCAGAGCCATTTGGTCCTAATAACCCATAGATTTCCCCCGTATAAATCGTAAGATCTAAAGTATCCACCGCGGTAAATTTTCCAAATGTTTTTGTTACACTTTGAATTTCAACAATCTTTGTTGGTGTATCGAATGTCTGTTCAAACGTCACCTTTCCAAGCGTACCACAAGAAGGGCAAGTTACTTTTACGATTTCTCCAGGATTGCCTGAACATATTAAGATGGTGTTACATGCCGGGCATTGTACCTGTTTTTGTATGATACCTCGCACCTTCACATATTCAAATCTTATGTAGAAATTTAATGTTTTCTATACAAGAAAAAAAATTGAATTATGACAAAAGAAAAAAGATGGTATGATAATTCTTGAGTAAGTCTCGTGTTGCATACCATAAGGTGATGCAACATGAAAAACATAAAATATTTTATCGGACTGGATGTCCACAAAGAAAAAACCTCGTACTGCGTACGAGACAGGCTAGGAAATATCCTTACTGAGGCTGAAGCAGCCACACTCTATTCTGAACTTGAACCCCGGCTCAAACCATATCTCACTGCCTCAATGATAGGACTTGAAGCAAGTACAAGCCACTATACATTATACCAGAATTTTCTTCGAAATAACTACCACATCAAGGTCGCCAATACTATACAACTTCGCCAGCTGATCGCTAAGAACGACAAGTTGGACGCCCAGCGTCTTTCAGAGATGCTACGATTAGGGACATTCCCCTGTTCTTACATCCCTGAGGAGAAGATCCAACATCTCCGAAGTCTGATCCAGATGCGTCATGCGCTCATGCAGGAGAAGGTACGATGCAACAACCGGATCCAAGCATTCCTCGATCGAAATGGTGTGATGATGCCGCCATGCAAAGCGTTCAGTAAAAAATGGAAACATGCGCTGATGCAATACATGGGAGCAGGGAACGTCAGCACAGAACTACGATACGAATATGATCACTACGTATACCTGGAGAAGACAAACGAACAAGCAGACCAGGAGATCATTGGCTACACCAAGACTTACTGGAACCAGGAGTATCAGCTGCTGCGTAGCATCACCGGTTTCGGAGTTTTACTTCCCTGTTACATTATCGCCTTTGTCCATCCCATTGAACGATTCCTGTCAAACCGGAAACTCCGACGGTACGCCGGTGTGATCCCTGTTGCAAAAGAATCTGGTGATACTACATCCAAAGGACGGATACCAAAAACCACTAGTAAAGCTCTGTTACGCTGGGCGCTGGTTCAAGCAGCCAATACCATTGGAAAGACCAACACCCGGCTCGGGAGATATTACCGACGGAAAAAGAACCAGAAGAAAAACACCGGGATCGCAAAGATCGCTGTTGCATCCACCCTTGTGGATATTATCTATAAGGTGTTGACGACAAAGAAACCTTACACATCATCTGCGTGCTGAACAGTTGAGGCTTATCATATGTATAAGATGGTGAGTGTCGGCTGTCCTCCTCTCTCGTGGGTTGTGTACCCTGTAAAAAAGAGTGGGCAGCTAATGACTCGCCATAGTGGGCTAATCCATCCCACTGATGGGTGGATCTGTACCCGTATAGAAGAGTGTCGTCATATCGACCTCACCATCAATAACTATTAAATGAGAGGTGATTGATAAAGGTACTGAAAAAACAACACGAGAATCCTGAAAATGGTTCCTCAGGATCCTCTAGAATTATCATAGAAGAATTATCATAGAAGAGAAGGTTTTATTTAGGTATAAGTTCCCCAGAAATAGAGTGCAGGACCAACCGGTGCCATGAATCTACCGATGAACCGGCTGTTTTTACCTCCGATGAATCCTACAATGGGCAGTGTTTTTTCAGTGCCGTTCACCATTGCACTGATCTTTCCAACTAGGATTTGTCTCCCAAATCCACCTTTAAAGGTTCCGGTTAGGTTCTTCGTTGCCCAGTCACCGGTAAATCTTCCACTGCGATTGTGCATTGTATAGGTTCCTGATATTGTTCCTACTATTGTTGCATTTTGACCTTGATGTTTGTACCCGATATATCCATCGAATGTACCTGTTTGGGTTATTGGCATTTTTTGTATTGTCTCTTGTGTGAATCCCGGTATTGCAGCAGCGATTGATACGCCTAAAAATAATAGGCAAAGACTTGTTATTGCTATTTTTTTCATTAAATATCCTCTTTTTCATCAATTATTAAAATAAGAAAGAAGATTTTTATATTTAAAATTATACCAGAATTTTACCTAAATTTATGATAAATTTGTTAATACACTGAATAGCTTGAGATGATCAAAGAAAAAAAGAAGAGAAAAGATGTTTTTCATTAATTGACCAGAATGTCACAGTGTGTCCATCCCGTCTGTTGCGCTGTCATCCAACGAAAATGCAACAGATTATTTTCTGCATCATATCGGTAGAGTCCAACGATGCGACAAGTGGTTTGGTTCTGTGTAATAATTCTACCGTCGAAGTAGCCTCTTTTAATGATGCCAACGATTTTTCCTTTCGTCATATTATCTGTGGTGTTCCACAGACCTTTGAGTACGACAACGCGTTCTCGTTTTACCAGAACTCCACCAAGGTATCCACTAGTCTCATTCGATCTTTGATATCCCCAGATTCCTCTGAATTTTACTCGAGATGTATCGTTCGATAAAGGTATTGTTGTGTCGGTTGTTCCTGCTTTGTTAGTGTTTTTCGCTTGCATAGACACGGTTTGGTCTCTATACAGAGGTTCTTGTGCATAGACAATAGCGCCAGCTCCCATGAGAAGGAGCATGCTAATTATTATTCCAGTCATCCATTGTTTTTTCATTTCATATCACCTTAGAACAAATTATGGTGTTTTGTATATATGTGAATTGACCAGATTTTCCTCCGACTTACACCCAAAACAGACCCAAATTCTGCGTATTATAGTTGCGACTGGGAATACTGCGTGGTCTGGAGCGTAGCGTAAGATCCGCATTCCTTAGAACTCTTTTCCCTTTTTTTTTTTCGTTACATTGATATTCGCCATCTGGTTAATATTTTTGTCGGCAAGGGCTAGTCCACAAGCATTCCTGGG
>CABMCU010000078.1 GCA_902384685.1 uncultured archaeon
AACCTTAGACCAAGCATTACACGAGTTAAAAGAATATTGGCAGAAAACAACTGGGAAATACTAGAATAGAATTATATCTTTAACGGTAGGATATTGAAAATCTCCTACTGATCTTATTTTTTTATATTATCGGATATATGAAGTATCGCTTTCTGCGTCATTGTTTTTTTTATTAAATGTTTTTTCAGTGATTTCAATTATCTTTTGAAATTGTTCTCCGTGCAAATTCAGTAGGGCTTCTTCGAAACTTATTTTTAAAGAGCTTTTCATTGAAGCAAGAACAAGGATGTATCTTACAAGCCATAGAGCAAGTTGTTGTGTAAATTCTTGGTCATTTGTTTTTGATAGTTCCTTAAAGATACTTGTCTGTAAGAGGTCATCAATTGCTTTTTTAATTGAAACGCTTTCTTGATTGGCCATATTAACCATCCTGTCGTTTCTGTTTGTTTAATATTATTTTAACACTTATATATTATATATTATTGTAAATAATATTTAAACTTATGGTTTCTAAAAAGGTAAAATGAACCTATAATCACCCTAATCTAAACTTTATATACACATTCAGTTTCTAATAAAATCAAGTACAATTAGACAATAAGCTGATGGAATATTAAAAAAAAATAGCTTTGATAATTATGAGTTTTTTTCAGCAATATCTCCAATAATCGGCAGTTTATATTTCTGCATCTGATACGCTTTTAGCATAAGAATAATCCATAAGATAAGGATAAGGATCCAAAATAACCAGCTAATCCAGGCTAAGAAATACCACGAAGATCCATACGAAAATATTCCGAAAAAACCTCCAAAAATCCAACCAAGAATCGTTAAAGGAAGGAACACTAATATCGATTGCATCGCATGAAAACGAATGAATTTGTTCTTATCTTCTACAAAATAAAAGATCAATCCGGTGATCCAAACACCAAGATAGCACAAAGATGCCTCTAAATTTTCTTCCAACCCTAACGATGTTTTCGTCATAGTTCTATATCAATATAGTCCTTATTAGTGTTATTGAAATTTACAATAATGAATGGTGTATTTGGTCAAAAATCTGGAAGAATATAATAAAAAAATATTTTCAAACCTTTTTAAGAATAATTTCAATAGCAAAAATGAAAAAAACATAAACCCTGAAAGAAATATACATGAGTAACACTTCTTCAATTTGTTTAACAAATGTATTAACGTGTTTAATGAATGTATCAGAAAGTATATTTAAATGAAAAACGTAAACGGTTTTAGGTGAAAAAAAATGAATGGAAAAAAAATAGCAATAATCGGAATGTGTCTATTCATGATTACCGCCTCCATCAGCTTAGTACTAGTAAAAGCAGAAGACACAGGAACTGCAACAGTGGACGTAGGCGGAGCACTATCTAGTGTAGGTATCTGGTATCCATCTATGGGCAGATTTACCTATAACAATGGAAGCGCAATAGGTAGCTTTGTTCATTTTACAGTCAATGAAAACACAGGCGCTCTATCAGATTATACCGTAAAATTAACATTCTACCCTCAGGTTTGGACCTACGGCCCAAGTGATAGCAAACAACCTTATCCTGGAAAAGAAAACAATTCCGGTAATATCACCTACGAAAACAAAACAATATTCAAATCAATACAAATAAATGATTTTGAACCAATAGCACCTCCGAATGTATACGCAGATTACCTTATTTTCGAAGGAAAAAACACACTCATGAAATGTGTCGATCAAGAAAGCGGAAGTTTACACTACGCTTCCAGCGATCATACCACAACGATAACCTTTGAAGTACCCGATGGATTTAACATCACACAATTATCAAATATATACAATAGTTTGACACTTCCAATAGATGAAAAAACAGGGGAAAACGATTCAGTGGAAATACCTTACCTACCAATACCCTCTGAAAGCGTATCATCCCCATGGGAAACCATATGGATAAAATCCGACAACACAACGACCTCAATAAATTTTTATAACGGAACAATCACCATAGATGGACAAACAATAGAAATTAAGTTAAGTGCCTACGGGTATCTTGATGTTTACACATATGTCGAATACCCAGCGCCTCCCGTAGTGAATGATTTCTGGTATAACGATTTAAATATCACACAACGAGAAAGTGTCATCGAAGATGCAAAAAATAACGGGACAATTACGGCGGAAGGATGGTACACAAAAAATGATATACAATTACCCACAACCGAGGCATCAAACCAGGCATCAAACCAGATAAAACAAGGAGACGTCACATCAAATTACTACACCTACGATGACCCGACCTTTGAAATGACATTCAATAATGTCGATAAAACTGGTGTTGATGTCGTTGTCAATTCGCAAATACCAAACGGTAGAATCGTCATCATAAACGTCGACAAAGAATTACTTCAAACGACATCCGTCGAAAAACTCCTCGTCAGTTTCGACAGCACGGCAATCAACCCGACAGACACTCTTGAATCCCTAATGGAGAAAGTACAAAACAAGGATACGAACGCTTCGTATTACGCACTTACCGGAGAACAACTCACCACCGTATTTGTCTACGTGCCTCACTTCTCCACGCATACTATTTCAATAAAAAGCCTCACCTCAGAAATTACTGCAGGTTCGAATGTTATACTCCCAATAATCCTCTCTGTGTTATTCATTTGTTTCTCCATCGGAGGGATTATTGTGAAGAAAAGAAAACAGCAGGATGATTTCTAATCATACTGTCTTCTTCCCTTTTTCTATTCATATAACCATTGCATCATCTAAAATAACTTAAATAACATTAACCATTAAGAAAATAAAAAGGTCTGATCTATGAACGATATAGAAATATTCGTACGATTTTCATTTCTTGGTTTATCAACGTTAATAAGTATCATATCATTTATTTCCCTCATAAAAACTAAAGAAATGAAAATAGCATTTGCCTCGATAGGTTTCTTGCTATTTACCTTAGAAGGAATTATTGTTTCAATTGGTGTGTTCATATCATCTGTTGAACATTTCGTCACCACTGAGGTACTCGTAGGTATAATATTTATTTCATTAATTTTTTTCTATCTCTCCATCTTGAAACGATAGGTGTCTGGAATGGATCATGACCTGCTTAACTTATCCAGACGAAAAATGATTTTTCAACAAATCTCTCAATATCCTGGAACCTACATAAGAGAAATGGAAAAAGCACTTTCTTTAACTATGGGGGATTTACAATATCATCTTCAACAACTTGAAAAAGCAGATCTGATTTCATCTCATGATGATGGACGGAGAAAACGATATTTTGTAAAAAACGAAGTTAACTATTTCGATAGAGAAATTTTGTGTTTCATAAAAATGAGGACACCACGAAGACTTATCATCTTCCTTCTGTTACATCCCGAGTCAAGTTTCAAAGAGATCCTCGCTAAGTTTCATTTCACAAAAGGAGCACTCTCCTTTCACCTGAAGAAACTAATCAATGCGAATATCGTGATACAAACAAAAAGAGAAAAAGAAATGATTTACAGAATCAAAGATGAAAACAGAATCAGTCGGATATTAATCTCCTATCAATCCGGAATTCTTGATGAAGCATTAAATGGGTTTATCGACCTTTGGACAAAACTGTAAAAAGAATTTATCTTCAAGATTTTCATCCACATCGGTTAACTAATTTTCATGTATTTTTCTTTTTTACAGTGCTTCCCGGACAGATCACATTCATTTTACATCGAGAACACGCAACTCTCGCGGTCGAACGCGGATTCCCCTTCCAACTGGTCGCAGAGAGCAAACGGGGATATAAATGGATTAAATGGGTCACCGAAATCGAACTCTCGGATAACCTCAATTATAAGGGATATTGGGAAAGCAGAGGGTACTCAAATAGTGGTGATCTAAACGAAAGTTTCTTTGGAAATTTAATGCCATGAATTTACTACAGACCATTTGAACAATCACCCATATGCTCCTTATCATCGTTATTATCGTTTTCATCATTACCGGATATAGCATCTCCAATTACCAAATCATTGGATACCTTACAGGTAGCACATTATCTAAACTAACATCCTTTCAAATTCATTCCAATCTTATCATACCTCTGATCATTCTTTTAATCTTACATATCGCCCTCACAGTCGGAAAAAAATTTCCGAACGAGTAACATATATAATACTGCATTTTTTGTATCTGGATTGGAAAAAACAATTTAAGCTCTATACCTTTTAACATCCTCTTGTGAACACAAAACAACAAGGCATTACAACAATATTATTCGCCAGCATCATATGGGCAATAGAACCGATACTAGCCAAACTCTCTTATGAAAATTCTGATTTTTTACATACCTCAGCTATACGAGCTATTATTGCTGCGCTTACCGCATTTCTCTACATTGTGTTCATAAGGAAATCCCCCTTAAAAGTAACAAGACGGCAGCTTTCACCCCTGATCTATATCGCAATCGTCGGAACACTTCTTGCCGATTTCATGTACTTCTTCGCCTTAACGAAAGTTCCAGTGATCAACGCAGTCATAATCGGACATATGCAACCGATTTTCATCATCACCTTCGGATTTTTTCTGCTGCGGTCAGATACTCTTACAAAATTCGACTACCTCGGAATCTTTTTAATGATCGTCTCAGGATTACTCGTCACAACTAGAACAATAGAAAACCTGTCCG
The DNA here is from genome assembly GCA_902384685.1 of uncultured archaeon. Taxonomy (GTDB): domain Archaea; phylum Thermoplasmatota; class E2; order DHVEG-1; family DHVEG-1; genus SM1-50. Next base: position 4,668 of record CABMCU010000078.1, read on the forward strand.
CATTCAGATTAGGAACCATTGGAGATCTCATTGTTCTATCTGCAACCATCGCCTGGGCAACCTCGGCAATTGTGATGAAAAAATACCTTACCGCAATGAACGCGGGAGTGATTACGTTCTACCGATTTTTCTTTGCGGCACTTATTTTTGCAACGTATCTAGGTTTGACATCTTCAATGATAATTGCTAATATCTATCAGGTTCTCATCGGCGTCGTTATTGGTGTTGGGACGATTCTCTATTACGAGGGATTAAAACGATTGAAAGCAGCACAGGTGTCTGGCTTAGAGTTATCAACCCCGTTCTTTGCGGCAATTTTAGCATTTCTCTTTCTCAACGAGTTCATCACCGGTATGCAAATCATTGGAATTGTACTGCTTTTTGTCGGCGTCTACTTTATATCAAAAAAAGAAAAGATATCAGGAGATATCGTATAGAATATTATCATTTTTTTAGTTATAATGAGTGAAGGATCTTTCTATTCCAGATCTTACGGTTTAATATCCAGGCAGCTGTCTGAATATCGGAAATATGTGTGGGAACAGTTCGAATAAATGTTCCCAGAAGCTAAAATGTGGTATATTGTATGATACGGGAATAGTCACTGCAAGGGTTTCCCAATCGCTTTTCGCGCCATATTTATCTTGTGCTTTGACCCGAACCGTGTAGTTACCCTTTTGCGTCCAGGTTTTTTCCAAGGTGATACTCTGGCCAGATTTGTAGGGTCCAATCCATCCTACTGCCCCTCCAAACCAGTAATCGTCACCCCAGTTCAGATAATAATAAACATCATCGCTATCAGGATCGGTGGCTGAAAAGGTGTAGCTGTAGGCAGTTCCATTTTTTCCGCTTTTAGGTCCCGTTAGTGTTGGCTTCATTGGTGGATGGTTTTCTATGCCAATGTACGCCCATGTGGTCTGATTATCGGTGTTACTTGCATTATCAGTGACGGTGAGAGTCACAGGGTAAATACCTTGATTTTCGTAGGAGTGGGTAACGGTTACTCCGGTTTTAGTTGTGCCGTCCCCAAGGTTCCACACATAGGATTCGATAGTCCCTTCGTGATCAAGGCTTGTACTTCCATTGAAAATGATTTCTTGATTCACAGCCCCCTGGTAGGGACCATTTGTTTGTGGCACAGGCATCCAATTACTGAAGTTTTCTGGGTTGTAATCAACCCATATTACACTGTATTTGTCGATGTTCAGACTACCGTATTCGATATTGAAATACCCGTCATAGCCCCATTCTTCACTTAAGCTGTTTTTCACAATCCAGTAGCCGCCGTTTGTGATGGAGGAATCATCCTTCCATCCGACGATGACAACTTGATGGTTGGTACTTTGAACAGGGCCAGGATACGGGTAATAGTCTGTGGGATTATGATGTGTATAGCCCCATTCCTCAATGTTATTTGGACCATGATTCCAAATGGTAAACAGCATTGATTCCACGATTGGGCCGGATTCCATAATCTGGGTTTTTATCGCATTTCGGCCCTCTACAGTTGCATTCGGGTTCCATTGTCCATACTCTGAGATAGGAATGAGGAAATTTATCCAATCAGGGCTGGCATTTGCACAAGGAACACCATCTTTGACTTGATAGGGAAAGCAAAATTCTGGGATAATTCCGTTACAGAAATTTCCATAAGAGTTGTTCAATTTAATGAGTCTATAAGCAGAATACGCATTTCCTCCTCTAGCGCAGTTTCCAGCATGAGGAAGACATGAGAGAACGTATTGCTCGGACAGATCCAGACGAAGGGTGGCACATCCTTCTCGGATTTGAATAATACTTTCCAATGCACCCATTGCTGCAAAATCCCAGCAGCTTCCACAGCTCCCTTGATCTTTTGCAGGTGTCGTCCAATCCGTTCCATTCTTATCTCTCCAGCTGAAATATGGTGGTAAATCTGTTTTGATTGTTGGTTTTCCTGATTGGTTTGTTGTATCATCGATAGAAATTTGATTTACCATTAGTTTTTGGTCAATGAGGATTTGGTGCGATTCACATCCGCAATCTTTTTGTTCGGTGAAATCGTTGGCTTGAACACCGTTATTGGTTTCATTTGTCGAACAGATGAAAGATAAGGTCGGGATAATCAACAGCATACAAACAATAAACCCAGCGATCTTCTTCTGCATAATTTTCCTTCCCCAATATAAATAACTATAAGATAAAAAAGATGATGCGCTATATATATTTTTGCAGGTCTCGTACGAACTCAAAAACATCTTCTTTTTTGGTTGTAAATGCACACATCAATCGTACCTCACAGGTACGTTCATTGAAACGATGGAAATAATATTTTTTCTGTAACGCAGTAATACAATGATTTGGGATGATCGCGTATACCATATTTGCCTCCACCTTCTGCGTTATCTTCAATCCACGAATACGTCGGAGTTCTTTGGCAAGAAGTTGTGCCATTTGATTGGCATGTTGTGCATTATACAACCACAAATCAGCATGGAGAAATGCGGAAAATTGCGTGGAAATATACCGCATTTTGCTTGTAAGTTGCATTCCTTGTTTACGGATAAACTCAAAATTCTTCGACAACTCTTTATCGAAAAATACTACTGCTTCACCAAACATCATCCCATTTTTCGTTCCCCCAAACGACAAGATATCCACACCAACTTTCCCGCATATTTCGTTTAAATCCACTTTCAAAAACGCTGCAGCGTTGCATAACCGGGCACCATCCATATGAAGCAACATGCCATTTGCATGGGCGAAATCAGCAAGTTTTTGTATCTCCTTTGGACGATACACAGTTCCCAGCTCTGTCGCCTGCGTCAGAGAGATAACATGCGGCTGAGCCATATGCGGATCTCCACCACCTATAACATAGGGTTCAATCAAATCAATGGTGAGTTTCCCATCATTCGTAGGAATGTTTACCAGCTTACATCCAATAAAATTCTCAGGACCACAACATTCGTGAACTGTCAGATGTGCACTCTCCGCACAATAAATAGAATGGAACGAGTCGGTGACGCTTTTTAGTCCAAGGATGTTTGCTGCAGTTCCGTTATATACAAAAAACACTGCAGTCTGTTTCCCAAAAATTTTCTTCAATTTGTCAATAGCATGCTTGGTATATTCATCTAATCCGTAAGCAATCGTATACCCTTCATTAACATCTCTAAGAGCTTTGATAATATCAGGATGTACACCAGAATGATTATCGCTTCCAAAACCTGCGAATAATGACATATATGCATCAAGCAGTAATTGTTATAAAAAATCTTCTATAGCATAATTTATAATAATATAGGAATGTTTGACTATCTAGTAAATATGTAATTCTATTACTAAATAATTATGAGAATAAAGAGCAATATTTGCTCGAATGTGAACATCCAAATGGTTGATTTACAATGATTTTCTTAGTTTGACGACGACATTGAAGTATTATTTTCAGATGCAAGGGAATTCTTAGGTTATTCTGGTGATTTGTTTTTTTCTTCGCCTTTCGTCTTTGATGCCTGTATTGAGACCATTTGCGCAAGCCAGGTATTGAATAGATTTCCTGTTGTTCCTTCACCAGTCACGAGGAAATCCGGGGTTATCCGTATTTGACCTTCTGAGACTTTTTCCATCAACTGGATTGCCGCAAGATTTCCTTTTCCGATTACCTCCGCCTGGGCGTTGTATGCCTTTGCAACTGCTTTTCCGACCATCTCCTTCTGATACGATTCTCCGTCTGCCTTTGTCTTTGTTGCGTCACGGATACCTTCTGCTTCTCGACGTGCTGATTGAGCATTATCGGTCGCGATATCAATAGAAAGTTTTGCTGCTATCACCTCTGGTTGTTTATCAGCTCTGGCTTTTTTCTCCTGCACAGCGATCCGTTGCTCCTCAGCGTTTGCCTGCTGTTGATACTGTTCTTGTTGTTGAATCGCTATTTCTTTTTCTGTTTGTGTCCGGAGTAAATTCTGGTCAAGGGCAATATATGCGATGAGAAGGTTCTGTGCTTCTACATGATATCGTTCAAATTCCTCGCGTGCCTTTAATAATGCCTCATGTTGTAGTTTGGATCGCTCCTGAACGAATTCAATTGCTTTCTTTTCTCCAGCATTGTTTCGGAACGACGAGTCGATGAGGGGGTGAACGATTTGTTCAATAAGGTTTGCCACGGAACCGAAACGAGCAATTACAAATGGTGCATTCTGTGGTTCAATTCGGATGATCATTCGTACATCAACATCAAGCTGGAATCCGTCTTTTGAGGTAACTGGAAGCTGGCTGAATTTAAATAATTCTTTGGCTTTTTCAATATCAAGATCCTCACCGGTCGGTTTCTTGCCTGCTAGTCCCATCACCACGTTTTTCATCGTCCCCTCGATTCGGTGTTCTGCTCGAAGTTCGGCTCCAGCTGCCCAGTCAATGGTAACTGCACTGGTTGGTACTGGATATGTAGTGAACGCTAAGGGATTTATGTTGTACTTCCCTGGGGCGATCGGGTTTTTCCATATGCCTCGTTGGTTCTTATCTGTTGTCAGAACAACTTCATCTCGTTCATGGATCGGCTGCTCAAAACCCGGCTCTCGAGGGATCTTTGCGGGGAGTTTCTGTCGTTCTTCAGAACCAAGTTCTGCTCCGATATTTGATCGTAGTACTGCAACATACCCTGGGGGGACCTCAGCGATATCAGAGATTTTTACATTAAAAAGAAGCGGGTTCACATAATATTCACCGGGTTGAAGCGTGTCAAGTTGGGGGCCTCGGACCCCGCCACTGTTAATGAACGCCTGCCCGTTTTGATAGAAGTTATGAATCGGTTTTGTTTCATCATCACTTGGTTTTGGGGAAATGATAAAGCCTGGTGGTAGTGGGATACCATCTTGTGCGACAACTACACCGATTTTCTCTTCGTCAATTGTAATCGCTGGTTGTTTGGTAACATTGAATACTTTCAGGTTGATACGATATGTTCCGGGTCGAAGAATCTCCACTTGTGGTCCTTTTTTCCCGCCGTTTTCAAGGAATTTCTTCGCATCCTGATACGAGTTGCACTCCACTGCATCCCCAAGCAGACGTCCAACGGGAAGCGGATCACCATCAATGGATTCAACAAGGCCAACCTCTCCTGGTTTAATAACGACGACCGGTGCTTTTTCAATCTTCCAGGTGACTGGATTTCTCCAGAGTAATCGAGGCATAATGATATCTGCCTGGACACCGATTTCTCCTTCTCGTGAGATGATACGACCTTGAGGTAATTTTCTCCCAAACATTTTCTTGGTTAGTATCCCAACTTCGTTATCACGGATGAGTTTCAATCCCTTTATAATGAAAATAAACAACAGGATTGTTACGATTATCAATACAATTATTTCTTCTATAATGATAATACCTCCTAACGTATTGTTCGGTTATAGTTACTTTTTCCTTTTATGTCTTTCTATTCACTTTAGAAAAATTGGATTATAAGTACAAATATTGAGTTGTTACAATCAGAGTTAAATATGACATCCTCCCAAAATAAATCCATCTAAAGATGGGGGTATCCGATAAGGTACATTTTATGATAGTGTAACATGAAGGAACGCAAACCATTCTGCTTAAAACATATCGACCCACGAAATGGTCG
>CABMCU010000079.1 GCA_902384685.1 uncultured archaeon
CCTTTCACTTGTTGGGTTCTCAGGAGACTGCGCTATCAATTACCCGCCCCATGAATTACCCTATATTACCCTGAATGGTGACGTGCGGTTTCTTGGGATCCGACTCAAACATTTCCTGTTGCACGACTAACCAACTCTCTCATATAAGACAGTGCGGAGCAGGGTGACGATCCTTAAACACCCCTTGCTCACTATTCTTTTTTTATGACATTCATTTCTTATTGTTTTGTATAGAACACGCTGACCCCCGTACCAATATCGGTAAGCGTCACCGTTTTATCCCCATTGGAAAACACATACGAAAACGTTGATTGTGTTGGTAAGTTTGCCAAGACAATAACCAACAGGTTATCTTTAATCCGCCAGGTTCCACTAATACCAACAACCGTACACGTCCCATCCGAGAATAACACTGAGGTAGCTCCCGTGGATGCTTTCCAGGTTCCTACAAACTTATTCTTATCACCGGTAAGACTACTACATCCACTGACTCCGACACACACCAGCAGAGCAACAACTCCGAGAATCATGATGTGTTGTTTCATTCCCATCCTCGGACGTTCATATCACTTCCTTCCTTAAAAGCATATCTTATGGAACAGAAGCAATTGATACGGTTTTAACTCATCGTAATATTACCGTATCAGGTCGTCTATTCTTTTTTATCGTTATGAAAAATATACAATGAATCCTCTTGCGAAAGGACGAAAAACAAAAGATGAAAAATGCTGATATTGGTCTGATATAAATACTATTTTATTTGAACAACCGTTTACTCTAACGGCATCTGTAAAGGTTTTCATATAAAACTTTAATGTCGCCTTATTATATCCTCCTAGAAGAACAATTCCAATAATAGTGACATTTTTAGCAGGTTCACACCTAAAATAATAATAATCTCCAGGTTTTTCTACTAGTGTCACAACTCCATCAAATTTTATGAAGCCAAATAGTAAGATAAAGTCTTCATAGTTGCTTGTGTTCATTGTTTTATCTTTTTTTTCGGTGGATTTTTGTTCCCTTTCTTCTAATGAACCTGTCGCTGGTAACGCAGTTGTTATCAACATCATTATTATAAACAGTCCAATTAGTTTTTTTTGCATGATTATATTCCTCCCTTTCATTAAAGACAGGTAATTGTTATTATCCTGTAATCTGATTTAAATGTTTGGAAAAGATAAAAATCATAACCAGATGCATTGACACGGTTTTAACAAATGTTTTTATACGAAGAACTCCAGATGTTCGAATCCCATCCCCTAGGATAATTTTTAACTGTGTTTTGTATATCAAATACTCATGGCATATAAAAAAATTAAAACGTATAAAAAAGGATTTTTAAAGGTTGATAATGAACACGAGATATACTACGAACTCAGCGGAAATCCTAAGGGGAAACCTGTGTTATTTGTTCATGGTGGCCCTGGTGGTGGTTTTCTTGAAGAAGATAAACGTTATTTCAACCCTAAGTTTTTCAATATTATCCATTTTGATCAAAGAGGTGCAGGGAGAAGTAAACCGTTTGCTTCAATAGAAAATAACACTACATTTGATTTAGTCACTGATATTAAAAAATTAATTGACTTCCTCAAAATTAAAAAAATCGTTCTTTTTGGTGGAAGCTGGGGTTCTACGTTATCACTTGTCTATGCAATAAAACATCCAGAAACCGTATCTAGCATGGTACTACGAGGAATTTTTTTCGGATCTGAAGCAGAGAACCATTTTTTTGTTTACGAAGCTCAGAATATATTTCCAGAAGCATGGGAAAAAATGGCAAATTTAGTACCTAAAATTCATCAAAAAAAGATTCCTGAATATTACTATACAATGATGAGATCTAAAGATAAAAAAATTAGAAAAAAGTTTACATTCGCTTGGGCAATATATGAAGAATCAATATCTAAGCTTAAATCCTCAGAAAGTGAGGTAAAACATTCTTTGAAAAAATTGAAGTTCGAATCGTTTTCAATTATTGAATTACATTATCTCACTCATCATTGTTTTTTACCAAAAGATTATATTCTAAAAAACACCCATAGAATCAAAGATATACCTGTTTCAATAGTTCAGGGGCGATATGATCATGTCACACGTCCTCTTAATGCATATCAATTGCATAAAACATTACCAAAATCAAGGCTTTATTTTACTATTGCGGGACATAGTGCTTTCGAAAAAGAAACAGAGAGGAGACTGGTAAAAGAAATGGATAAATTAGTGTAATATAACTCGAAAAAATTTTAAATTAAAAGTATTGATACGGTTTTAACACAATGGTTTTTTGTGCGAATCAAATGATAAAAAATTTCTTATCCATTTTCCTTTCCTTCCACTATTTTAATGTATATCGTTCTTTTTTAGCCTAATAAAATACAATATTAATAATGCAGGACCAAAAATCCAGGCAGCATAAAGGAATACACGAGACACACCCAGCAAGACGTATAAAGGCCCACTTATGGTCTCTGTAATCGTAATGCCAAGGTTAAACAGACTGATGAAAATTGCATATTGTGTTGCCGCAATGCGTGGATTTGTCACATCGTAGAATATCGCAACCACTGGGGAAGTATAGCCACCCTGAAGAAATCCAATGATACAATAAATTAATGAAAAATATTCCCACGAATTAGCAAAAACAAGTAACACTGTAAAGAAAATACTACTGGAAATAAGAATATATAACGTGGTTTTTCTTCCCAACTTGTCTGCAAGTACTCCCCCAATAACTGCTCCTATTGCGATTGCGATGGTAAAGAGCATTGTGACAATCCCGACTTGAGTAATATCTAATTGTAGACCTGTATCCATCCAGATCGGAGCGATGAGAAGAATCATTCCACTACTCATCATCACCAACACTGCAAAAATCGCTATGACTAAAATTGTTTTTTTCTTAAACTCTTGAATAAGAAGTCCTCCTACTTTTTGTTGTTTTTTCACGATTTTTTTCTCTCGAAATATGAGAGGAATAAGGACAATTGGTAAAATGATAAACCCTGCTGTTAAAAAGACCATATTATAGCCAAGAGTTTTTGCGATAAATGGTAACAATACTGAACCACCTGCCAATCCTACGTTCTGTGCAGCGTACATAGAGCCATTGATTTTTCCCCGTTCAGTTTCACCTGTAGTACTAATAACCAACGCATCTAATGAAATGGTGAGAACTCCGACTCCTACCCAGCTCATGAAATCAATAATAGCAAATGGCAGCAAAGCATTGCCTGGGTTAAGAAAAGAAAGAATAAAGAGACAAACAACAGTTAATAATCCACCAGCAATAATAAAAGGTTTTCTTCCAAATCGAATAAAATAGTCAACGATTCCACCCCATACAAATTTGATAAACATTGGTATCGACACAACGCTAATCAGTACAGTAATCAATGCAGGGGATATTCCCTGATTCAAGAAATACAGAGGCAAAATTAAGTTAAGAAAAACGACATTTAGACCAAACGAGAAATACAGACAGCCAAATAAGAAATATTTAATCCAACTTTTTCTACTTACATCAATCATCATAGTTTATCCGTTATTCGATTTTTTTTGGATTGTTTTAATGTAATAAAATTGAATAGTGATATCTGAAAAAATACCTTGGACTGATCTGTTTTTCATATTTCCTTATCCTCCCTTATTAGAACAGATTATTATATTTATATAAGAATCGGCAATATAAATGTTTTGAACCAAACTATTTTTACCATATGAAATAAAAAATCTATTCCCAAAATATAAATACTGTTGAGAGTTTTATCAATTTAAAAACCTATATTTTAGGGGAGGAAGCAAACATGAGAAATAAAATCATTGGAATTTGTATTTTCTCAACTTGTGATAACCGCTTATGGTTTACCTATCCATTGTTATAGGAGATTCATGATGTCAAGTATTAAGAATTTAGAACCACAGCTTGTATGGAAACATTTTGATGAGATTAGGAAAATCCCACGCTGTTCAAAACATGAGGAAAAAATTAGAGAATATATTGTTAATTTTGGAAAAAAACAAGGACTGAAAACAAAGGTCGATAATATAGGAAACGTAGTTCTCTATAAACCTGCAACGTACGGAATGCACAACAAACCTACTATGGTTTTACAAGCACATATGGACATGGTGTGCGAAAAGAACAGCGATGTGAAATTCGATTTTTCCAAAGATCCTATTCAAATCAAGATACAAGGTGATATTCTTACTGCTGTGGGAACAAGTCTTGGCGCAGATGATGGGATTGGTGTTGCCATAAGCCTAGCAATTTTAGAAAATAAACAGATACGACATGGACTGATTGAATCATTGTACACGGTTGACGAGGAACTCGGATTTTCTGGTGCTCTTGCTATAAAATCAGATATACTTACCGGAAAAATCATGATTAACCTTGATAGCGAGACGTTTGGATTAATTACGATCGGATGTGCTGGGGGTTTGGATTCAACAATTGAACTTCCGGTAGTAATGCAGACCATTCAAGGAGAAGTAAAAAACATTTTTGTAAAAGTCTTTGGTCTTCGTGGAGGTCACTCCGGGGTTGAAATCCACGAACAACGAGGAAACGCGATAAAAATCCTAGCACGTCTTCTATGGAAAGCAGCATTGAAATATAAATTTTCACTTTTTGAGATCAAGGGGGGAGACAAACTCAATGTGATACCTCGTGAGGCATTTGCAAAACTTGCTATTGAGACAAAAAATAAAAACGCATTTGTCACTGAGTTACGATCAATTGAAAAAGACATCTATGAGGAAATAAAAACTATTGATCCGAATTTCAAAGTTGAGGTTGCATCCTGCACGCCATCAAAGATGGTATTAAATAAAATATCTCAGACTAAACTTTTGAATCTTTTGTATGGACTACCGCATGGTGTCTATCAAATGAATTATGATATCAAAAATTTGGTAGATACCTCGACGAATCTTGCGATGATTTCGACTAAAAAAAACACGATTATCATTGGAATGTGTTCACGAAGTGCAATGAAATCGGCTCTTTGGGATATGTATAATCGCATAAAAGCGATTGCATCTCTCGCTGGCGCTAAAGTATCAGAGGGTGTATTCGCACCGGGTTGGAAACCAGATCTCCAGTCAAAGATTCTTGCTCTTTCAAAAAAAATCTACAAAAACATGTATAAAACTGAACCAAGAATAGAGGCAGTTCATGGAACAGTTGAGTGTGGTGTCATCGGGGATAAATTCCCTGGAATGGACATGATCGCTATTGGACCAACGTTGAAAAATATACATTCACCTGAGGAACAGGTTTACATTAGTTCCGTTGATAAATTGTATAAATATCTCATAAAAATCTTAGAGTTAATCTAAATGTAATGTGGAATACTAAATATTATAAAATATTATTTTATTTTTTTAAGTATAATTTTCTCCTATTGATTAAAACTAATAACGGTTTATTATCCATTAAATTCATTTAAATGTTTAGAAATGATAAGAATCAGAAAAGATGGTAATAAACGGTTGTGATAATGTTTTTATTCCTGTTAATTACCGTGCTAATTATTATCAAGCCACTGGAGGGAATGCAGAGCATAGGTTCAATTCCGCACCCTCAAAAATAGTAAAAATTGTGCCTAAAACATAGAAACAGAAATGTTTATATAAACGTAGCGGTCAAACATTGACACGGTTTTAAGACTCAATGATTTTTTGTATTAATCAAATGACAAAAAAAAAAGAGTTAGAGTTGATTTTTGGGTATATTTATAAATAGTATTTTCATTTCATCTGTTGCATCGGTTCCAATTGTATCATAGGCGATAACTTTTATTTTGTGAAAACCAATTGAAGTTTTATTTAGTATGTATTCATATGGTTTTTCTGTATCTGTTAGAAGTAGTTTGTCATCATAGTAAAACTCTACTTTTTCTATGGGGTAAATTCCTTGTTTTACTTCTGCGTAAATGTTCGTTGCATCGAATATTATTGGTGTTTTGTATTTGTAGGTTTTCTTTTCGTTATCATTGAATAATATTTTTCCAAATCTTGGGTTTGTAATCTGGAGTTGTGGTTGTTCTATATCTGTATCTGCTAGTATCGCCATTGTTGCAGCGATGTGCCTAGTAGTATTTACAAGATAGCTGATATTCACATTGCTAAGGTTGTCTTGTGGTGTATGCATATTTGGATCCCATTCGCCTGGCCATACCACAATGGATTCATATCCTAGTTGTGTGAATTCAAAATAGTCACTATAGCCACTCTTTGCATCTCTATTTATTATTTGCCATCTTGCAATGTTAAAATTAAATCCGTAATCTTTTGTTATTTTTTCCATTGCACCAGCGATCCATCCTGCATCTTCTGTGATAGAGAGTCTAATTGTTTTTCCTGTTTCTTTTGATGTTGCTTTTCCAATCATATCAGCGTTGAATTCTACTAGTACTGATGTTTGTTGGTCATAGATTTCTCTTGCATAGGCATGGCTACCGAGAAGACCTTGTTCTTCTCCTTAAAATGCTACAAATTCCATTGTTCTTTTGAAATTATATTGGCTTAAAACATATGCAGCTGCAAGAACACTCACTATCCCTGAGCCGTCATCTACAGCGCCAACTGTTTCTTTTGCGGTGTCGTAATGTGCATTAAAAATTATTATTTCATCGGAATTTGGATCTATTCCTTGATGTGTTCCGATAACATTTTGTGATGTAAAAACCCCTGCAAACAAATTGTTTCCCCTTGAACTCCAGTTTTGGTATTTTGATTGCAAACCAATGTTTTCAAATTGTTGATAGATATAGTTTGCTGCTTTTTTGCAACCGTCTGTTCCCGTGTATCTGTTACCAATTTCTAATACTAAGTATTCCAAAAAATTTCTTATAAGAGTTTCATTTATTTTTTCTATTATTTCTTGAATTTTTAGGTTTATACTTTGTGTTTGTATATCATTACAAATAACAAATGAACTATGTTGGTTGCTGCTTGAAGGTGTTGTATTCAAATCATCATTATCTATACATGTAACTGCGGGAATTGTAGTAACTATCACCAGCATACAAACAAAAAATCCAATGATTTTTCTTCTCATATTTCCTTTGTTCTCCCCTTAAAAAATGGGTTATAGGATTTAATATCATCTTTATTGATTTAAATGTTTGGAAAAGATGAAAATGACATCCTCCCAAAATAAATCCATCTAAAGATGGGGGTATCCGATAAGGTACATTTTATGATAGTGTAACATGAAGGAACGCAAACCATTCTGCTTAAAACATATCGACCCACGAAATGGTC
>CABMCU010000080.1 GCA_902384685.1 uncultured archaeon
TAGAATTAACCAGCGGCTTCAGGAAAACCGGGATGCCGGAGCACCTCAATTAATAGTCGAGGATCTTTGGGAACTGTTACAGTACCATGTGACCACTTATCTGGATAATCAAACTTCTGGTATTCCTCCAGCGCGACATATATCGGGAAGACCACTAAAAACTCTTGCACAAAGATTGAAAGGAAAGGAAGGTAGATTCAGAAGTAATCTTTCAGGAAAACGAGTGAACTTTTCCGCGCGAACGGTTATTTCACCAGATCCCAATTTGAGTATTAATGAAATTGGTGTACCTGCTGAGATCGCTAGAGAACTCACCTTACCTGTTCGAGTCACCACCCAGAACCTTGAATGGTGTAAGAACCTCATTAAACTAACAGCTCAAGAGGAAAAACCCAGTGACAAATACCGACCCCGTGTGAACTATGTGAAACGATACCGTGAAGGTCTAGAACAACGTATGAAAGTCACGGAGAAAAACGCGGATGATATCTCTGAGAAACTTGAGCTTGGGTTTATCATCGAACGACAACTTATGGATGGAGATATCGCGTTGTTCAATCGTCAGCCGTCTTTGCATCGGATGTCAATGATGGCACATCGAATTAAAGTCATGCCGAATCGTTCTTTCCGATTTAACTTATCTGTCTGTCCCCATATAACGCTGATTTTGATGGTGATGAAATGAACCTTCATCTCTTGCAGGGTGAAGAGGCAAAAGCAGAAGCAGAGATTCTTATGAAAGTGCAGGAGAACCTGATGTCGCCTCGATTTGGTGGTATTATCATTGGTGGGCTGCATGATCATATTTCAGGTTGTTTTCTTCTTACCTATAATGATAAAACGTTTTCAAAAGAGAAAACCTCTGAGATATTAGCAACGTTCAAGTATAAGGGGAAATTCCCTGAGATCCATGAAGAAAACGGCGAGAGTGTTGTCTACGGAAAAGATATTTTCAGCGTGTTACTCCCCAAGGATTTGAACATCGAATATAAAGCAAAAGCATGTTTTCATTGTGAAGTCTGTCAAACTGCTAAGTGCCCGTATGGTGCATATGTGATCGTGAAAAATGGTAAACTGAAACAAGGAATCATCGACGAAAACAGCATTGGTTCATTTAAAGGTAGAATTATTGAACGGATCATTAGAGATCATGGGACAACCGCAGGAAGAATATTTATTGATAACGTCACGAAACTAGGGATTGCGGTGGTTACACTTATCGGGTTTACCACAAGTATTGATGATGAGGATATCCCAACAGAGGCAAAACGACAGATTGCAGAAGCGTTACAGAAAGCACAAAACAAGATCAATACTTTAGTCACTGCATATGAACACGGGGAGCTTGAATCTCTACCAGGTCGAAGCCTGGAAGAAACCTTAGAAATGGAGATCATGAGAGTCACTGGTCGAGCAAGAGACATGGCTGGTGAAGTCGCGAGTAAATATCTTGGGTTGAATAACAGCGCTGTTATCATGGCAAAATCAGGTGCCAGGGGTTCCATGCTGAACCTGTCTCAGATGTCTGGGTGTGTTGGGCAACAAGCTGTCCGAGGAGAACGAATCTCTCGGGGATACAAATACCGGACTTTACCGCATTTTAAAACTCGAGATCTCGGAGCAAGTGCTAAAGGATTTGTTGCTAATAGTTACAAGAGCGGACTTAATCCTACTGAATATTTCTTCCATTCAATGGGAGGCCGAGAGGGTTTGGTCGATACTGCTGTTCGTACATCCCGATCAGGATATATGCAACGACGTCTCGTTAACGCATTAGAAGATCTTAAAGTAGAAAGCGATGGTACTGTACGACACACTGGTGGAGAAATCATTCAATTCAAATATGGTGAGGATGGTGTTGATCCTACACGAAGCACCGCCGGAAAAGCAGTGGATCTTAATCGGATCATTTTTGATGTGAAACAGGAGGAATAATCGCATGGCAAAACCAGTTTCTAAAAAGAAAATCTCACAAAAAAAGGGAGAGAAGAAATCTATGAAATTGGCACAACCAAAAATCACCTCTGTGAAAACAAAAAAACAAATTATGAAAAAAGTCGCAAAAATCAAGGTCTTAAAACCTAAGAAAAAATTAAAGGAAGTTAAAAGCACTCTCGAGGAGAAAAGACCCGTAGATAAGAAAATGAAGAAAAAAACGACTGCACCCGAGAAAAAAATTGAGAAGAAAAAAGAGCCTGAGCGAACGTTCCTCCCCCCGCCGATAAAAACAGTAGAAGAACCGAAAGAATACAAAATGATACGAGCAGAAATAAATAAAGTCCTAAAAAATCATTTTCTGCCTATCTCCATTATCGATGGCATTGTCGAATTTGTAGCACGGGATAAAAAGTTAGAGACTAAATTAAAATATATTGTTGAAAAAGCATATGAAGAATACGCGAAAAATATTATTGACCCAACTGAAGCATGTGGCATGATTGGTGCGCAGAGTATTGGAGAGCCTGGCACACAGATGACCATGAGAACATTCCACTACGCAGGTGTTGCAGAAATTAACGTTACCCTTGGGCTACCTCGATTAATTGAGATAGTGGATGCTAGATCTTCTCCATCAACTCCCATGATGAACATTTATCTTCGAGATGAGTATCGGGTGAACCCAGATTTAGCAAAAGAAATCGCCAATAAGATTGAGATAACCCGGTTAACTGATGTTGCTGATATTGAAATGGATCTTGTTAACATCACGATATCGATTAGACCAAATAAGAAGACCATGGAGAAAAAAGGAATCACCATTGATGAACTGTTAGAACGAGTGAAGTCAATCCGGAAGCTTTCTGCGAAAATCGAAAAAGACACGGTGAAAGTGACGCTGGATGAGCCTGGTTATAAGATACTTCAGAATACAAACGAGACACTCAAGAACCTAAAAATCAAGGGAATCGATGGGATTAAGCGAGTTATTATCCGAAAAGAACCAAATGAAGGATATATAATCTACAGCGAAGGTAGTAATCTCAAAGAAGTCTTAGATATCGAAGGTGTTGACCCCTACCGAACAACAACGAATGATATCCATGCGGTTGCCAGGGAGTTAGGAATTGAAGCAGCGCGAAATATGATCATCCATGAAGCAAATGCTACTTTGTCAGAACAGGGGTTAAATGTTGATATGAGACATATCATGCTTGTTGCCGATGTCATGACTGCTGACGGGACTGTCCGGGCGATTGGTAGACATGGTGTCAGCGGTGAGAAAAGTTCAGTTCTTTCACGGGCAGCGTTTGAAATCACGGTGAATCATCTCTTACTGGCGAGTCAGCGAGGAGAATCAGATGAGCTCAATGGTGTGGCAGAGAACATTATCGTTGGCCAGCCAGTAAACCTTGGTACCGGTGCGATTGAACTTGTTATGAACACAAGAAAACCAAAACAGAAGGGAAAATAGATGGTAGATGTAAATAAAGCATTAAAAGATGTTTCAAAGAAAGGAACAATCATTATCGGGAAAAAACAGACTAAAACAGCGATTCAGAAGGGAAAAGCAAAACTCGTAGTAATGGCAAATAATTGCCCATACGCAAAAGACATTATTGTCCTTGTTATGGAAAACAAGGTGCCGATATACAATTATACCTCTACTGGTGTTGAGCTTGGGTACACCTGCGGGAAGAGCTTTGCGGTTTCCTCCTTTGCAGTACTTGACGAAGGTGGATCAAACATCCTGCAGCTAGTGCAGAAAAGGAAATAACAAGAATGGCAGAAATAACCCTCTCAAACGAGACCGTTCAGTATATCAACCTTGCATCAACCCAAACTGGAGCAAGCATCAGAGACTGTGTTGTTGAAGAAGATCGTGTAGTGTTTGTTGTTGAGAAAGGACAACTCGGGGTTGCTATTGGAAGTAAAGCGAAGAATCTGGAGAAACTCCGGTCTCTTTTTAAGAAAAACGTAAAGTTTGTTGAATTTGATGAAGATAAAACCAGGTTTGTTTCAAATCTCTGCAAACCCTATGAAGTAACCAAGGTTACCATTGAAGGAAATGATGAAATAAGTATGGTACGAATAGAGGTAAACCCTAGGGATAAGTCAAAATTGATTGGAAAAGGTGGACGAAACATCAATATGATACGAAAAATGGTACAGCGTCATTATCATATAAAGGATGTTCAAATCGTTTAGGATATCTCTTCTACAGGTAATACTTTTAAAGGGCGTCGTAATCCAGGATGATAGGAGGTATCGTGTGCGTATACGAGCTCATCCCATTATTGATTTTAAGAAACGAAAAGAGCTTCCGTTTTACTTTCAAAAAAAGAAGATAGTAGGCGAGGAAGGTGATACGATCGCTTCTGCATTGCATGCGGCAGGGGTGAGAACATTGACAACCAGTCTTAAGTACAAAAGCCCTCGAGGGTTTTTTTGCGGGATCGGGAAATGTTCCTCATGCCTGATGAGGGTTAATGGTGTTCCGAATGTACGGACTTGTATTGCACCTTTGAAAGAAGGAATCCAGGTTGAAATGCAGGAGAAACTCGCTGAGTTGCCAAACGCTGAGTTCTTCGGAGAACCAAAAAAAACTATTGATGTTGATGTCCTGATTGTTGGGGCTGGTCCTGCTGGGCTTTGTGCAGCAATCGAGTGTGCTAAGCAGGGAGTATCTGTATTAATTGTAGATGAAAACCAGCGTGTTGGAGGACAGCTGATTAAGCAGACTCATAAGTTTTTTGGTTCCAAACAAGAACGAGCAGGGACACGGGGTATTGATATAGCAAAAGAGCTGGAAGATGATCTACGGAAACTGGAGAGTGAGAAGAAAATTACTGTCATGACTGATGCGACTGTCATAGGTTGTTATGAAAGTGATAAGAAGTATCGATTTGGTGCAGTGGAACGTTGTGATTATAAAAGTATATTGTATGATGTTCGCTGTAACGCGGTAATCCTGGCCTGTGGTGCTATGGAAAATATGCTGCTTTTTCCGGGTAATGATCTTCCTGGTGTGTATGGAGCTGGTGCAGTTCAGACACTGATGAATGTCTATGGGGTGATGCCTGGTAAACGAGTGCTTATGGTTGGTGCAGGTAACGTGGGTTTGATTGTTTCATATCAGTTGTTGCAAGCAGGAAGTGTAGTTAATCGTATTGTGGAGGCAGCACCTAGTATAGGTGGGTATAATGTTCATGCGGCGAAACTGCGACGATGCGGTGTGCTGATACAAACTTCGCATTCTATCAAAGAAGTTTGCGGTGAGAAGAAAGTGGAAGGTGCGGTTTTGATACGACTCGATGTGAATTGGAAACCAATCAAAGATTCGGAGGAATATATCAAATGTGATACGATTTGTCTTGCAGTTGGTCTGACTCCTTCAACTCGATTGCTTTCTCAAATTGGTGTTCACCTTGACTATATTCCTGAGGCGGGTGGATACGTTGCGCCTCATGATGAGTCGATGCAGACGTCGGTGAAAGGTGTGTATGTCGCAGGGGATGCATCTGGTATTGAAGAAGCATCCACTGCGATGATTGAAGGCAAAATCGCTGGTCTTGCTGCAGCAATCCAGTTGGGTGGTTCAAGGAACAAGAAACTCTTAGTTCAGTATCGCGAAGAGCTTGTTCAACTCCGGGCAGGTCCTTTCGGTGAAAAACCACGAATCGCGAAAGAAAAAATAGCAAAACTAGCGGAGGTACATCATGCGTCAGTATGAAAAAACTGGTATACTCTCCATTAAAGATTTAAAAATCCCATCAAAGAAGCAATTTGAGAAGGGTGTTGCCATCCTTGAATGCGTTCAGGAGATACCTTGTAATCCGTGTGTGGATTCCTGTCCGGTTCATGCGATCTCTATGAAAGATATCAATGCACCACCGGTTAATAATTTTGAGAAATGTATAGGGTGTACGAAATGCGTAGGCGTTTGTCCGGGATTAGCGATTTTTGTGATAAAAATAAAAGCTAATACGGCATGGATTACGTTGCCGTATGAGTTTGTGACGGTACCAAAGGTAGGAGATGTCGTACAAGCCTTAGATAGAAAAGGGAAGGTACGGGGTAAGGCATTAGTAAAAAAAGTAGTTAAACATGGGAAAACCATGGTTGTTACCATTGAGGTCAATAGTAGTTTGGCAATGAGTATCAGGAATATAAGGGTCTAATGTATGAAGCGAAGTATTGTCTGTCGATGCGAAGATATCAGTGAAGAAGATGTAGTTCAAGCAATTGAAGAAGGGTACACGGATATTGAGGAGCTT
Source organism: uncultured archaeon (assembly GCA_902384685.1). GTDB lineage: Archaea > Thermoplasmatota > E2 > DHVEG-1 > DHVEG-1 > SM1-50. The sequence continues at coordinate 6,216 of CABMCU010000080.1, forward strand.
CGTAAAAAACTACGGATAGGTATGGGTCCTTGTCAAGGTCGTGTCTGTATCCAACTGGTGGCACGAATCCTTGAGAAGAAAACCGGAAAGAAGGTAGCAAAGATTCAGCTTCCGACGGTACGACCGCCATTGATACCTGTGTCCCTTGGAACGCTTGCAAGTGAGAATTATGAAAAGTAAAGCAGATGTCGTTATCATTGGTGGTGGAGTGAACGGTTGTTCCCTTGCATATCGTCTTGCAAAAAAAGGCTTGGATGTCGTTGTTGTTGAGAAAAAGTATCTTTCATCGGGTGCTACTGGCGCGTGTGGTGCGGGGATTCGACAGCAGTGGTCCACACGGGAGAATGCATCGCTTGCGATTCAAAGTGTTAAGATTTTTGAGCAGTTAAGTAAGGAGCTTGGTCAGGATATTGAGTTCCGGCAAGGTGGGTATCTGATTGCGGTTCATGATGAAAAAGAGATGAAGCAAGTAGAAAAGAATGTTGCGATGCAGCGATCTCTTGGGTTGAAAGTTGCTATCTTGAAACCAGAGGAAATAACCGATGTTGTTCCTATTCTTGATGTCAAGGGTATGCGGGCGATTGGTGCGACGTTTTGCCCAACCGATGGACATGCGAATCCGTTCAAGACAACGTTTGCGTATGCAGATGCAGCACGAAGGCTTGGGGCTGAAATCAATACCCATACCACGGTTACAGATGTGAAAACAACGCAGAAAGCAATTCGTGCGGTGGTGACAGATCAGAAAACGATCCAGACTAGTGTTGTGGTGAATGCCGCAGGGATTTATTCGAAATCGATTGCGGAAATGGTAAAAATCAAACTGCCTCTTTGCCCCTTTCGTAAAGAGATAATGGCAACAGAGCGGCTACAACCATTGTTTGAAGCTATGGTGATTTCCTTTAGGGACGGTATTTATTTTAGTCAACAGAAAGAAGGGCAAATCGTTGGTGGTATTCCTATTTCTGAGGAGAAAGTAGGATATAAGACGATGCCGACGTTTGCGTTCCTACAGTATATGGCACAGACGTTGACAAGGTACGCTCCTATATTAAAACATATAAACTTACTACGTCATTGGACCGGATTTTATGATGTAACGCCTGATGCTAGACCTATTCTTGGTGAGGTGAAAGAGGTGAAAGGTTTTCTCCAATGTAATGGGTTTAGTGGTCATGGGTTTATGATATCACCGATGGTATCAAAACTCCTTACTGATCTGATTGCAGATGGAAAAACATCTGAGGAACTTGAAAACCTTAGTCTTGAACGCTTTAAAAGTAAGAAAATCGAAAAAGAACTCTCCGTGGTTGGCTAAGTAGACATCATAATAAATTGTTTTGTATCGATAGATATAGAGTACAATATAATTTGTTTAAAACAGGACTGGAGCTACTTCACCAGCTTGACATCCATAATGTGTTCTGTAACTGTCAGTACAAGATCTGCCGAGAATGCGGTCCATTGATGTAGGTTCAGATTGACTTGGAAGATGAGATAGTACTGGTTGTCCGTAAATTGGTCTCTGAACGAAAGGACCTTGTTACAGAAAGAGGAATTAATATTCTTGGATTACTTATGGGTCTAGTGATGAAAGAGCCAAAAGGAAAGGTTGATAGGAGCCTTATTTGGAAAACGCTTCATGAGGAATTAAGGTTTATTTCGTTGTAAACTCAAATAAGTCTACGTTTCCGTTTTTCAGAAGGGTCTTGATATGGTCTTGTTCTCTGGAACGCGGTGCGTTGTCTTTCTTAAATCGGACAAATAGAATAGCGTTTTCTTCAAATTGAATTCCATCAACTGGATCCCCGATGAACCGGAAATTATCAACGTTATAGGGATAGTATTTCATAGTTTCATGACAGTATTTCTGTTGAGATGTGAGTTTTCTAATTGTTTGTTGCAAGGGGTTTACTGCGGTTTGATAGGAGAGTATTACTCCCAGGATAATTCCAATGATACTTCCGATAAAAAACACCCATATGGTCATTAATGGATCCATGGTTCGTCCTCAAAGAAAGAGGATAGACAAAGAAGTTGAAAATAGTTTCCATTTCAGATATGTTTTGAAGGTGTGATTCGTTTTATAAAAAGGAATCTCAGGTTTTTTATACCGTCTTTAAAACTTTCGAGTTTCACTTGACCTTCTCTAGCAGAGAGGGTTGAAGGTATCTCTTTTGCTTTGATATGTCTATTAGTGAACATTTCTATTTTAATTTCTTCTGAAAATGGCATTCCGTCGTTGAATGTTTCTAATGATTGTATCTTAGTTAGAGCATCTCGTCTGATGATCCACATCCCCGACTGAGAGTCTCGTATATTGACTAAAAAAAGGATGCGAAGCGTCCATGCTAAAGTAAGGTTCCCGAACCGATGTTTCAGAGACATCGAACCATGCTTTAATGCTGCAAAACGATCTGTTGTAATAAAATCAAGATGTTCATCTATCAACATTTGAATGTATTCATGAATAGCGTTAAACGGATAGGTTGCATCTGCATCACCGGTAACGATGATATCCCCTGTTGCGTGTGTTAACCCTATTTTGTAGGCTCGTCCGTATCCTCTTCGTGTCTCCGTGAGCACTTGCGCTCCTTTGTTTAATGCAATTTCTCTGGTTTTATCCTTGGAACCACCGTCGACAATGATGATTTCTAACTCCCATTTGTGTTTTTTGAAATAGTCTTTGTTGATTGCAAGAATGGTTTTCCCGATTCCGCGTTCCTCATTGAGCGCGGGGATGACAATACTAACTTTCAGAATCATTCGCTCCGGGAAAGAGTAAAAACAAGGGGCTTAAAAGGATTTTGAAAAAAAAAGGATAAAAAATAGAGAGAAAAGGGGTGAAAACCCCTTCTTTATTGGTGTTTAGTTTCGTCTGCGTCTGAGGAGTAGGAATGCTACTCCGAGTGCTGCGATGAGCGTGACGAGCTCAAATCCGGGAATTCCGCCGCCTTTCACGACAGTTACTGTGCTTGATAGTGTTTCATATCCTGGGAAGGTCGCTGTCACTGGATAGGTCCCTTCAGCTGATGGCGCAGTAATAGTAACTACTCCGCCAGCACCGCTCGTGTAGGTTTTTCCTTCAAAGGTGAGAGTTGCCCCTATGACGGGGCTACCGGTATCGTCAGCGACGGTCAAGGTGAATGTCTGTCCAGCTTTTACTTCACCTGCGACGGCGATGATGAGTTTCGGAATGTTCACGATCATAATCATAGCGCCTGTCGCGGTGGCGTATCCCTCAGCAGTTGCCGTAATTGGGTAGGTCAATGATGTTGACACTGAAGGGGCAGTAAGGGTTGCGACACCGGTTGTAGTCGGCCAGGTTTGTCCATTAAAGGTGAACGTTACGGGAGTATCGGTGATAAGCACGCCATTAGATTTTGCCTCAACGGTAAAGGGTTTTCCTTCGTCAACCGATGGATTGACGCTGATGGTCATGGGTTTTCGGGCTTGTGCGACGATGACAAATGCATTGTCAGGATCGGTTTCGTTCTCGATGTAGATAGTAACATTACCACTTGCGTCTGGAGTAACCGAGAACTCTACTTTCCCAGCTGAGTCTGTGTATTGGTCTGTGGGTAATTTTGCGAGAATTGATTCATTAAGGAGCATTCCATGATCGAGTCCTACTCGGACGTCTGCTAATGGGGTTCCGGTTGCTGGATGGGTGACTGTAATTGTAACGACAGTTGCTTCACCAAGATAGATAGTCGCGGGGTTTGGTGTTGCAGTTGCGGTTGTCACACGGAGTAATCCATCAGCCATCCGATCCGCTCCTCCATCAGGCACATAGCTGAAAGTAACGTTACCAAGGCATGTTGCGTCAACTCCATCAAGGGTACCGACTCCATTCTCTATCGAGATTTGAGTAGAGGCTCCTACATCTGAAGCATTTGGTGTACTCGTCATATTATATAATGTTAATGTACCGTTTCCTGCTGGTGTCAGCTGGAAGGTCATATTGACTGCATCATCAATAATCCATGCGAGGATCGATGGTGAAGATGTAACAATGTAGTTGGTAACGATAAGTGTTGCGTTATGCCCTTGGCTGTCACTTGTATCGTTCATCGCAGCGATGTAATAAGTTCCTCCAGAGAGAATAATTTCTTCATTTGTGATATCATAATCGCCATCTTTATACCATTCATCTACACCGGTTACATAGTCTCCAGTCTTATTGTATAATGCAACAGATAAACCAGTTTCGCCAGGGTGTCCACCGCCAACGAGGCTGACTGATATATGATATTTAACAGCATCCCCCGCATATGCAGTGGTTGGTGTAATATTAACCATCATGTCATGGTTTCTTTCCATGACCACTTTGGTGTATCCCCAGTAGTGACTATACCATCGTGCTGCCACGGTAATGTTCTGCGGAGCAAAGTCAGGTGTTGTTGCATCTTGTGGTCTAATCCAGAAGGTGTATTCACCGTTTTTTCCATTCCCTACAGTGTTATCACCAATCGTAGAGTTAAACTCAACTGGGACATCTTCCCACATCAGGTAGACATAACCGTTTTTCACCGGAGTATTATCCATATCCATGACTGTAATGGTGAGGTTGAAGCTCTTTCCGACACTAAACGAAGAAACTGCAGATGTTACGTAGGTTCCGTTGACGATTTCAATAGTTTGACTTGCAGTTCCGTTATCGTCCCCAGGCCAATCAATCGTTATTGTGATTGTTCCACCAGGTTTTGTTGGTGTAACAGTAGCGGTCCATCGCCCTGGATTTAAAGCATCATTGTTATACACCGCATCGGCAGGGTATAAAATATCTCCTTCAACAGTGATATTCTCTGAATTCTCGCCGTAAGCCAATAAGTCATCACCGTAATACGCTCTTCCCAGATTGTTTGTAATACTTGTTCCAAATATGTCGAATACGATATCGATAGTTGAGGCGTATCCATTTGTTGGCGTATAGGCTGGAACTTCCACTTCTTTATCAGTTGGATCTCCACTGCCATCGTTCGCAATTACTAGTTGTACTGGGGGCTTTGCACTTTTCACGCTAAAACTTGCGCTATTGTTCCACTCATAGGTTCCATCACCGTTACTATCATATCCGAAGACTACTTTCCAGGTACCATTTACATTACCGGTACCAACACCAGTGGCAAGGTCTGCCCAACCAAGACCTTCGTTGAAGCGTGGTATCTCAATAGAATAATTACCAAGGCCTAGATTGGTAATGTAAGCACTAAAAGGAATGTATTTTGATCCATATTTAAGAATGATCGGATTCGGAGTAATGTCAAGACCTACTCCGTCAGCGTCAGTCACATTGATATCAATCCGTGCTTTATAACCCCAGTAAATTGACGTGTTTGTTAAGAAAATTATTGCTTTTCCTGTAGTTACTGTAAATGTGATCTCGGTCGCATTTTTCTCAGGTGGATCCCAAGGACCCATCGTTTCATAGGTATAGTCAGTTGCAGCTATGGTGCTGCCATAAGTCGAATTATAGGGACCTGCATCTGCATATAAATACATATCATCTTGTAAATCAAAATCTCTGTAAGCCCTCACCGTATAATCTCCTGCCACGCTAAAGTTCGCTTCTTCA
>CABMCU010000081.1 GCA_902384685.1 uncultured archaeon
ACCGTCATCGTCAAAAAAACACCGTCTCCAGAACTCCAATGCAACAAGACTGTATGGAACCCTGACACACACAAATGGGTCGAGCAAATCAACGCGGATATTGGAGATACAGTACGATTTAACATCACACTCACCTACCACGGAACAGTAAACCTCACGAACATCAAAGTCGTTGATACACTACCAGTCTGTCTCCAATACGCAAACAACGCAAGCCCAGTAGAAACAGCGAAAAACAATAAGATCATCTATTGGAACCTCAGCAACATACTCACCAACGAACAAAGCATCAGCATCGAATTTAACGCCTCAGTGATCTCCTCTGGGACAAATATCAACAAAGCGAATATTACCGGGTTTGTAAACTGCATTGATCCGTTATACTGTGAAGACACTGCAACCGTCATTGTCAACGAACCCCCAAGTAATTTAGAATGTAAGAAAAAAGTATGGGACCCAGATACCAAACACTGGGTTGAACAAATCAACGCGGAGATCGGGGATACCGTACGCTTTAACATCACCCTAACCTACACTGGAAACGGAACATTTCTCAATATTCACGTTACAGATATACTCCCAGCATGCTTACAATACGCAAACAACGCAAGCCCAGTAGAAACAGCAAAAAACAACAACAACAGCATCATCTTCTGGAACCTTAGCAATATACTCAAAAATGGACAAAGCATCAGCATCGAATTTAACGCCCTAGTGATCTCCCCTGGAACAAACATCAACAAAGCGAACATCACCGGGTTCGAAAATTGCACCCTGCCATTATATTGTGAAGACACCGCAACCGTCATTGTAGAAAAACCCCAAAGATCTTTAGAATGCGAAAAGAAAGTATGGGACCCAGGTACTAAACACTGGGTCGAACAAATCAACGCAAATGTAAGTGATACAGTACGATTTAAAATTAACTTGTCCTATTGGGGTTCACTAGCGTTTTATAACATCTGGATCAATGATACGTTGCCAACCTGTTTACAATATAACAATAACGCGACACCCTATCAACCCGAAATAAACGGCAAAAAAGTAATCTGGCATCTTATTAATCTTACATTAAAATATGGCCAAAACATCAGTCTTGAGTTTAACGCCCTCGTGATTTCTTCTGGACAAAATATAAACGTGGTCAATATCACTGGCATTGAATGTGGGATTCGGCAATTATTCTGTGAAGATACCGCCACCGTTCTTGTCGTGAAACAACCAGATCCCTTAGTTGCACAAGCCGGAGGACCCTACACAGGGTATGTGAATGAATCCATTCAAATGACCGGGTCCGCAACAGGAGGAGTAGCACCGTATACGTACAAATGGGATTTCAATAACGATGGTATCTATAATGATGGCGTTGGCATCAACCCGACATACACCTGGAGTATCGCAGGCACCTATACCATCCACCTGAAAGTGAATGATACGGCAGGAAAAAATGCTACCGATTCAGCACAAGTCACAGTAAACATACGGAATAACCCACCAAATAAACCAAGTACACCAGAAGGCCCAGCCTCAGGGAAAACCAAAAAAGTATTAACCTACTCAAGTGGCGCAGTCGATCCGAACAGCGATCAAATCTATTTAATGTTTAACTGGGGTGATGGAAATACCTCAGGATGGCTTGGGCCGTTTAACTCGGGAACTGCTCATACCGCAAACCATACCTGGACGGTCAAAGGCAAATATAATATTACAGTGAAAGCCAAAGATACCCATAATGAAGAAAGCGCATGGTCAGACCCCTTGACAATCACTATTACCAGGAGAATCAGTGCAGAATATACAACACCTATCTTTGAAAGTATAATGAATCATTTCCCGGCGGTGGAAAAACTAATCACAGCCCTCCTAAACATCATAGAGACAATGAGACTGAACCACCCCTCCTCTCTCTTGTAGCGTAGACAAGCACATACGTTCTACGCATTTCCTTTCCACCCAACAGTTTTATACCTCTTATTTCTTTAACAACCTGTACATCTAAAAACTTAATTTATGTTCTCTATCAATTGGCAACCTTATATATATTTACTCTACCAAAGAATAAGAATGATTATACAGTTAGTATCCAGGTACCAAAAGATATTCCTGTGGGAATATACCTTAACGTCGTTGTAACATTCCCTTTGTAAGTTGAGAGTTGAATATATTGTCCATCTGTAACCTGTGCAACACCAGCAGAAGCTGTATTATTAACTGGAGCGATTGCCGTACCATTATAATAAAAAACCTGATACGTTGCACCTCGTTTATCCAAAGTTATTGCGATATCCTTCCAGTTTATGTTTGCATCTGCCAAAGTAATAAAAATTCTATCGATAAATGAATCTGCGATACAAGCTATCTCAGGGGTATACAACGTAGTGAAAGCGAAAATAAACCGCACACCAATAAACCCTCTATACTCCTTTAAAATTTCGAAATATTCTCCTGATGTATAAGGGTTAAAGGAGAAGGGAGAAAAGGTAACAACCTTGATTTTTACCGCTTGGAATACGATAGATTCCTCATAGGTCCAAAGATTGGTAATCTCCCCAAAAATAAATGCTTTTTGTTGAATTGCTAGTTTCTGTAAAACAGAGTTATGAGAGGTGGATTGAACAGCTGGAATTTTTAGAGACTCGACAGCTGGAATAGTAGTAACTATCAAGAGCACGCATACAAATACATCAATGATCTTTTTTTTCATGTATATCAAATCCTCCGTGCCATTTCCAATATCTTCAGGGGTTATAAATATATCTAAAAAAATAATTATTCAAAAAAAGGTTCTCAAAAAATCTATACCTTGATAGATAGAGGAAAAGAAAAGAATCAATAAAAATTCATAAATTCCTAATGATCCTGTAATTCCCTTGCTTTGAAAACAGATAGACATAAAATTATGGTTAGTACAAATCGATATTATTGTAACGTGATTGTTGATAATTGGAGGAAAGGGAAATGTGGAGGCAATGTAAAAGTCTCAACCTTCCCTCTATTTCTCATTCTGAATAAAAAGGAGGTAAGGGGCCAATATCAGGGGATAATATGAAGTTGAAAACATTTCCTCTTTCCCGTAAAAAGATAAACAACCATATATATTAATAATTTACCATACTAATTATGTGCATTTGTCGATAATCCATAAATTTTTAAAGGGTTTCAATAATAGTTATGATAATTTTTTTCATTATTCCATAATATTTTTCTTATGTTGTTCTTTCATTCCAAAGATAAACAAAATAATTCCAAAAATGATACAAATAACAGGAGTAAAAATACAGACGATATCTAAATCGGCTAATCATAAATCCGGTATTGACAATGAAAAGAATAAACGTACCGCAGACAAAAATAATCAAATTACCAACAGAATGATTGCAGACTGATTAATCCAGTTTTCATGTCCCACACATTCAGTTAAAATAAGAAATCATGTTCTTCTTCAAAAGCCAATATATCAAAAAATGAACCTCATGTTTTTTGATAATGATTGACAAGATTTTTTTCCCCTTCCTTTCTCCCCTTATCTTTATATCTCCAACCATAACCTGGGTACCTCATTTCAGAAAAACCTTTTACAAATTCGTCAACCTCTTTTGGGCTACGAAAACAGATCGTTCTTACTACACTTCCTGTTTTTTCATCAAATAACTGAATTACTTTTTTATTCATTGTTCTAAACCGACTCATTTTCTCTCCACAATACCGTATAATTTCATAAATACATCTCGTTGTAGTTAAACTTATAGTTTATTAAAGGTCTAAATGTTATAACCTTGTAATATAAGCGAGGAAAAAGTATGAGCGAAGATATAACAGAAAAGAAAACAACAGAAAAAAGGAAATCTGATGAAAACGTGGTATATGTTGGACACAAACCTCCGATGAACTACGTACTCGCAGTCGTGACACAGTTTAACAGTGGTTCGAATGAGGTGATACTAAAAGCGAGAGGGAGATCGATAAGTACCGCAGTCGACGCAGCAGAAATTGTAAGACACAGGTTTGTCACAGATGCAGATCTAAAAGAAATAAAAATTGGTACGGAGAGCGTTACCAATGAAGAAGGGAGAACCTCTAACGTATCTTCAATTGAAATCTGCTTAGCGAAAAAGAAAAAATAAATAAGTACCTGGAAAGGAAAAATACCAAGGAATCATTCTAATCGTTACTTTCCCTTCTTTTTTTCATTATCACTCATTCAGGATGATTGGAGGAAAGGATGAAAATTTAGGGGAATAATATGAAAGTGAATACCTTTCCTCCTTCCCAACAATAAAACTAAATAACTATCCATATTAATAATTATCTATATTTTTTGGCAACATTTGTAACCAAATTAATAAATTTTTCTATTCGCAATATTTTTTTTATACAAATAAAAGATTATACGTTTCGGGAAATCAATCATATATAATGTAGGATTTTCTGTCAGACAGTTCTCCTCTTTCTATGTATCCTTCCTCCAGAAACATAACTTCCTAATGTCTTTCTTAACACGTATCGAATAACAAAACTTGATGCCGATTTTCCCAACTTCTTGGTAATGGCGCCGAAAACTAAGACAACTAATTTTGTAGAGTACTAATAGTTACGTCCCCATGGGGAATCTGCGCTTCAAGTGATACGCCTCAACCCTAAAAACAATTAAAATCCGTACTAAAAATCAGAACAGTTATCTATATATAACGATATCGAACAAGGATTAACACGGTTTTAACTCTTTTTTACATTATGGAAAAATAACGCCTTACCTTTAAATAGATTCAGAATCCAAATGAAATAGCAGGTGAAGTGAGATGGAGAAACCTAAATATTATGGAAAGAAAGAATATAAAGAAAAATACCCTTATAAAAAAAAGGAAAAAAGTAAAGAAAAAACCTACATAGTAGAAGATGATAAAAATTGGGATTATGATAACGAAGATTATGTCGATTATAATTAAAAGAATACGATTTTTTTCCTTTTTTAATTAAGATTCTTTTTTTTCTTAAAACATATTCTTAAAAACTATCGATGTGTACCATTTTGTCTGAAGTTATTTTAGTTCTCAACAGGAAGGAGAGTTTGCTTTTTTGCATTCTGTGATTCCTCGGCATCCGTGATTTTATTATCAATACAACTTGATGCTCTTTTTCAATATCCATTCAATATTTTTTTCCTATTTGTAATCAAATTCTTAATACATCAATTATTTGTGAGGATAAATTTGTATTACATTATAATTGCTACCATTACAGTAGTGTTTCTCGATGCAAATCTCAAGCTTTTCATTGGAAACATTTTCAGCCTCGATGGGATAAAATTAGATCAAACGTTGACACGGTTTTTTAGCTGGTTCTTGCGGTCGACAATATTTACACAGCTCGCTAAATGTACCATCTTTATTGAGAAAGTAGTTCATGCCAAGATTGCATCCACAGCCAGTACAATGTTTCGTCAAGCCCATGAGACTAACAACACGGTTCATCTTAATAAAAAAGATATGAGGGTGGTTGAAAGTATCAGGAAAAATTAGCACCGTATAAAGACTCATGTATTTGGTTCAATAACAGATAACCTCCCAAAACCATTTTATTTATCAATTACCTGTTTTTACGATAACGAGAGGTCAAACCATGGGAATTTGTCCGTATTGTAAACAACATATTACTCTTGATGATGTAAAAATTGAGAAAAAAGGTAAAGGAATTATAAGCCAAAATAGAATGTATGTGTGTCCATTTTGTGAATCTATTCTTGGTTTTTCTGATGCAATGAGATAAATAATCATTTATTTGTCTACTACCTTTTTTTAGTAAATAAATCAGACAGAAAAAAACCACATTTTTATTAGAAATTTTGTTCAGATCGAAGTGTCAGAAAATGGAAGGAAAGGTAAAATGTGGAGGCAATTACAACCATTACCTTTCCTTTGGAAAGGGATGAAAAATAAAAAAAAATAGGGGGTAATTTTAATTATGTTAGACGTCCCTTTCACCACTCTCTCCAATAGAACGTAACTACACCGTATTTTTAAAATTTTCTACATTTTACATGACATTTGTAACATAAGAAACAAAAAATTTTATGAAGCAAAGGATATGTTAATAAAGACAAATATATTGTGAAATAATAATTTCAGAAACAAAGTATGTCAAAAAATAGTAGAGAACAGATAGAACAGGATGAAAAAAAGATACTTTTTGAACTCGTGAAAAATTCACACGAAAACAAAGATGCAATCTCAAAACACTGCAGATTCTCAAGACAAAAAACATGGAGATTCATCAAACAATTAGAAGCAAAAAAACTAATTTGGGGATATACGGCAATTTTCGATGAAGAAAAAATAGGATTAAACAATTTTATGATGTTGATAAAAAGAACCACAAAAAAAATGGATGAAGAAGTGATTGATAAAATCATTTCGACAAAAACAGATAATATTGCTAAAAAGTATGGGATTACTATTGAAAACCTCTATTATGTCCATGGTGAATACGACTGGATACTAACATTTACAGCCGAGAACATAAAACAAGTGAAAAAGTTTTCTGACCAACTGTTTGCTCTATACCCTGGTAGTACCGAGAAGATAACAATTCTACAAACATTGATGTTTATTAGAAAACAGTACATCCTAAATCCAGATAAAAAGAAACTGAAAGACTTCCTCTAGTCTTCGTTCAATAACTCTTTTTTCTTCTATGATAATTCATGAGGATCCTGAGGGAACAACCTGAGGATTCTCGTGTCACTTTTTCAGCATCTTTATCAATCACCTCACATTTAATGGTTATTGATGGTGAGATCGTTTGACG
>CABMCU010000082.1 GCA_902384685.1 uncultured archaeon
GTTCTGTAACGTCTTCTAATATTAAACTTCCAAATTATTTTTTGTTGATAATCACCCATCACACACTTCTTTCACAGCATACCCCTTATATCTCTAGATCCACCAAATGTTTTATTCCAGAGTTCATTTCCCATTTGGTCTGTTTTTATGAGCCATGCATCATGATCACCAGCACCGTACGAGGTTGTACCTCCTACAAGAATGAAGCCATTGTCACTGGTTTGGTGTCCGTCAAATCCATAATCACTGTGACGACCGCCGTATGTTTTATTCCATTCTTCTCGCCCATTCTGATCCACTTTAATAAGCCAAACATCACCGCCACCTGAACCAAACGACGATGTCTCGCCAACAAGAATACATCCCCCATCTGTCGTTGTATCCAGAGCCCAGCATAGATCACTTCCCCGTCCCCCAAATGTTTTTGTCCAAACAATGGGAGAGTCATTCAAAAAAGAATTTGGTATTTTATTTAAATTTTCATCATTTTGGTTTATCCATTCTCTTTCTTCTGCTTGAAAATTCAAGAAAAGAAGTGCTAAAAAAAGTGTACTAACTAAGATTCCCATAATTGCTTTTTTTCTCATAATTTCTTTCCCCATGTAATGCTAATACATATCAAATATTTATTTTTTGTGCGAATCAAGGAAAAAAATTATAGGTATTCGAGGTCTTTCTTCAAAATAGATTAATATTCTTTATTAATAATCTATTTTTCTTTTTATAGCACAATATTATAACTCTATAAGTTTTAATTCTTCCGTATTGTTATTTTCAGAAGGCCATCCATCATAAAGCTCAGGGTGTTGAACATCTGCTACACCGGTCGTCATCCAATTATTGATTTTCGATCGGAATTGAATAGGTTTAATAGTATATCGTAGTAATTCCTCTGCTGTAATACTTTTATCATGGTTTTCATCCGCACGGCCTTTTAACCCTTGGATAAGATAATAGGGAAACAACCAATGTATCGGATAGATCATCCAGATTGATATCTCATCCACACCGCAGGAAAGTAAAACCACGCGACCAGAACCGCATAAATCACTTGTGCCGTCTATCCATCCGCCAGCATGACACGTATGCATAATGATGACAATATTCTTTGATTGTAATGTATCAAATTTCGCTGATAGTTCATCATCGACAATAAATGCATCCGGATTCCATCCATTCATATCTGGATCCCAAGTGGCTATGATTTCATCTTTTCCGTCAGGCTCATCTATTGGAGGTCGATCTGTAGTGAGATAATATCCATGGCCACTAAAATAGAAAACAATGAGATCATCTTCGTCTGCTCCGTTATTTTGTAGCCATTGAAAAGAGTCATTGAGTATGGCTTTCTTTGTTGCTTCCTCTTCTAGTAATGTGTAAATATGATTTTCGTCCCACCCATTTTTTATTAATATTTGTTTTAATTCTCTCATATCATTTCGCTCACGTCGTTCATGACGTTGATAGCTTATCCCACCGCTGCAAGCAATTAATACTGCCCATTTTGTTACAATTCCATCAGGGTTACCCTGTGAATGTAAAGGAGGCATATTTTGGTAAGGATATGGTTCTTTGGCTGGTTTCCAGTCGAAATTAAAACCTAAAAATCCGGGAATCCATTTCGGACCAAATCCTCTCCAATTATCCCAATAATTACTATCCCAAATATTTCTAGAAGGTTTCATATGAAAGATATCAAAATAAGACAGGGCGTTGAAGTCAATATTCTGGAGGAAATTATTACAAAAAATACGACTACCTGAATCAGATATGCCTAGTCCTTTGGAATTTCTCATGAAAGTGTTATAGGAAAGACTATTGTTTTTGCTGTTAATACTAGAACCAGCGTTAATTCCAAAATAGTTATCGGAAATTATGTTATGAGAAATGATATTGCTTGGGCCAGCAAGGAATTCAATTCCTGACTGTTCACATCTCGTAATTAAATTATACGAAATGTTATTGCCGTGTGAACCCCAGAGATACATTCCATAAAGAGGATGCTTTGTAATAATATTATCTTGAATAATATTATAATCGGAATGGATTTCAATCCCCGCATCAGCATATGCTCCTCCTGATGTGAAGTTTCCGCTATTTTGTATTGTAAATCCTGTTATTTTTACATGATCTGCAGGAAATCCAATGTAGACTACATCATGTTGTGCGTCACCATCAAGAATCGTCGTATTTTTATCTTCACCAATAAGAGTAATTGTTATGTTGATGAAAATATTTTCTCTATATATGCCGTTGTAAACAAAAATAGTATCATTATACGATGCATTATTAACTGCTTCCTGAATCTTCGTATAGTTCCCAGGTCCACTCCCACCAACATACAACCATTTATTACTCGATGTTGGTAACGATGATTTCTCTGTATTTTGTGCGGTTGCTGGAATAATACCTGTTCCAACGAATAAGAGAATGATTCCAACCGCCAAACATTTCCCTATCAAAGGATTTTTATCCATTGCTTTCCCCCGTTGTACAATTATATAGCACGGTTCTCCTATAAATACATACTCTTAGAACATCATGTTTTCATTGCAGGGGAAGGGATTTGAACCCTTGGACCTTTTCAACAAGGTTTTCATTGATTCGCAAAAAACATGAGTTTCTAAAGATATGTTTTTAAAGAAAAAAACAAAATAATGAAATATTCAAACAAGATTACACCGGTTTGTTCAAAATTTTTTAATTGAAAAGAAAAGAAGTAAATAACGGAGGATTTTAAAATGGATGAAAAAGGACAGACAAAGGATAGTAGAAACATGCATGCCATAATACTAGCTGTGCTAGGAATAATCCTCGTAATCATCGGAGAAGCAATAATAAATATTCCTCACGCCCCGATGCGCGGCTCAGGTTTAGGCCCCATCTTATTTGTGACGGGTGTCATACTACTAATTATTGCTGTCTTACGGTTTATGTATAAACGCAAATAAATAATCTTCTTTTATAGACTTATCTATTTTCTTTTTTTATGAGATTTCCCCGCATGATAACGGATCAGAAATGGATACTTTTGAGATAAAGCCTGAGATTAATTTTCGAGCTAGTAAACAAAAGTTTTAAATGAGAATCATACGTTAAAGGGAAAAAAAATGGAGGCGTATTTATGAAATACACTATGGGGAAGTTATTAGGAGTCATATTTGTTGTATTTTTTACCTTGTGCACAGCCAACTCGGTCAACGCCATTGGTGTGACCTCGACGATAACGGTGGGAACGAATCCTGAAGGCATCACGTATGATTCCGGCAAAGGCGAAATCTTCGTATCCAGTATGGCCAACAACACGGTTTCGGTTATCTCGGACAGCAATAATACCGTGGTCGCAACCATACCAGTTGGAAGCAGTCCGAGAGAGCTCGTGTACGACCCAGGCGTGGGTAAGATCTACGTAACCAGCTATGACAGTAAAGTGTATGTAATTGATGATGACACGAATAAAGTGGTCGCGAACGTGACTGTGGGGTTCTACCCTACGTATTTAGCATACGATTCTGGCAAAGGCGAGATCTTCGTATCGAACATGGGCAGCGGCACGGTCTCAGTCATCTTGGATAAAAACAATACCGTGGTTGCCACTGTGAACCTTGTTGCAGTTCCAACCGGGAACTTCGGGACGGGACTCCAACCCCAAGCGTTATGCTATGATTCTGGCAAAGGCGAAATCTTCGTACCATGTAGAGAAGGCTCCGGTCCTATTCATGTAATATCAGATACCAACAACACCGTGGTTGCAACAATACTGTTGCCAGAAACGGTGATTATACGGGAACCTGAGGCCGCATGCTATGATCCTAATAAAGGCGAAATCTTCGTAGGTAACGCAGACAACACCGTCTATATCATATCGGATACCAATAACACCATCGTTGATAGCATACTCACGCTTGGGGGTCCTGTGGGCTTCGTGTATGATTCCGGCAAGGGTTATATGTTCCTCGCCAATCAATATGACAATTCAATATCGGCAGACTACAATTCTGTCTCGGTCATCTCGGATACCAACAATACCATAATCAAGACCATTGGAGTTGGGATGCAACCGAAGACTCTCGCATACGACTCTGCTAAAGGAGAAGTCTTCGTAGCCAACTCGTACATCAATACCGTGTCAGTGATATCAGATTCCACTAGCGTACCTGACCAACCAGGAAATAATGATAACAATGGAGGACAGCAAAACAATAATGGTGATAATTCAGGTAAGAAAAGTACTCCTGGCTTCGAACTGCTGATTGTCATTGGAGCAGCAGCCTTTGTCTTGCTTTTGAAGCGAAAAAGATAATTTAACGATTCGCACAAAAACATGCCTGAAAAACCGCGTCAGTGCTTGACCGATAAATAAGTTGCTTTCAATAATCCCCAAATTGATTTTATAAGTCTGAATTTGGTATTCGTGTGTATGTTGACGAAACATTGTTGTGGATGTGGTCGAAACCTTGGTATCAATTACTTTTTTGTCGATGAAGATGGAACCTGGAGTGAGATGTGCAAGTTTTGTCAAACAACAAACCATAAGTAATATATGGTTTTCAAGATATATGGTTTGCATAAAGCGATACTAAACTATTAAAAGGTAAAAAATAAAAACTTTATTTCAAAGATTTCCAAGTTCCCCAGTCTATATCTCGGCCTGGATAACCTGGTTTCATAAATGGCCATTTATCTTTTATCCATTGCTTCACAGCACCGAAAAGATGTTCATCTAATCCGTTTGCGACCTCACTTTCTCTAATCCACATAACTATTTCAACGTCATATTCAGAATTTGATGCTGGATAAATATACATACAACCCAAACATTCTTTTTCGTCTAAGCTCATGATTGTATAAGCAAACGATGTTTTTCTTTGGAACTCTTTTTGGTGCCATCCGAGGTCAATCAAATCTTGTTCAAAAGTTAACTCTTTTGTTGGCCAGTTATGACTAGGGCCAAAAGGCTTCGTTTTTTGTAAATGTTTAATACTGGTCATTACAGCGTCATAATCTTTCACAACATCATTAACAGTAAGCATTCTTAGACGAAGTCTGTCTGTCTCAAGCACTTCTGGAATTTGAAAATCTTTTGGTACTAATTTGTTCATAATTTTATTGTAATAGTATAAAATTTAATAATCTTTGTTTTTGCTCTTGCTATTATTGAAATTCTTTTTTCGATTTCGTCCAACTCATATTTATTTCCTGCGAACACGAAACTATTGTTTCAAAACATTTATATTGACTATCACATTATAAATATTATAATCTGTTGATATTCAGGGAGGACAGAAAACGGATAAGAAATTATCTCATTTACTGACTTTTTTTCTCAGTTTTATTTTACTCAATGTACTCTTTACCGGCTGTATTAATCAGGGACAAAAACCAGCACTATCTACAGTAATAGTAATACCTGAAGTTAAAGTGGACCAACCGTCTATTCTCCCCAACTGGACAGATGGAGAATATCACAATTACTTTGGAACAACGAAAATGCTGAATGGTTTCAAAGATAAATACCCAGAGTTGGTGGAAGTGTTTTCTATTGGTAAAAGTGTTCTTGGAAAAGATATTTGGTGTATCAGGGTAACCAATGAGAAGAACAATACGATAAAATCGTCTTGTCTTATCGATGGCTGTATCCACGGAAATGAATGGGAAGGAGGAGAGGCTTATTTGTATCTTGCCGATTATCTTCTCATAAACTTTGATGCCAATGAGACAATCACTCATATACTCAATTCATCTGAAGTGTATATCATTCCTTTAGTAAATCCTGATGGTAGAGAAGAAAATACACGATGGAATGAGAATGGTATTGATCTTAACCGTAATTTTGATGCTGGTTTTGGTAGATTATTGCTAACACGTGGAGGTGTGTTCCGTCTTGGAAAAGTGTTTGGTTTTATTAAAATTCCTTATTTCAATTTAGGTAAATTGGGGATATATGAGAATTGTGGAAGACATCCTTTTTCAGAACCTGAAACCCAAGCGATTAGAGATTTTATGATGGACCTTGAGAAAAATGATTTTTCTTTCTATGTAAACTGTCATACAGCCGACCACTGTATTTATACTCCTGATGAAACATTTAAACCTACATTTGAAATGACAGAACAAGAAACACATATATTCAATTATGTATTGAATTGGGTGGGAAAAAACACAGAATATGAAACTGCAGGTACAGGTATAAATTTTCATAACGGAAAGAAATTTTATGATAGCGGTATGGCACAAGATTGGTGTTTCAAAGAATTTCGCATTCCATCATTTGTATTTGAAATTCTATCTCTTGATTATTTTCCTTCCAATGTCGGCTATCCTATTGATATATCTTATTTTGGTGGGAGTAAACACGACCATATTGTTCATTGGATGCAAACCACAATACCTTTCTTTATGTACCTCCTTGTGAACATTGATAATCTGCGTGAATGGAAAACACCTGATATTCAACCATCTTTACCTGAAGGTGTGCCACCAGAGCCGTTTTAGTAATATTTTTTTCATCTGAATATATAGTTTACAGATAGATTCAATAAACTATTTATGTGGATTTCTTATCTGGGATCGTGAGAGTATGACGATAAAAGCGTCGAGGCGTGCACAAGGCGTTGAGTATGCGATTCGAGATGTCCTGATCCCAGCACGACAGCTGGAGAAGAAAGGCATCACAGTTTTAAAGCTGAACATCGGTGATCCGAATGCATATGATTTTGATACGCCGCAGCATATTAAAGATGCGTTGTGCAAAGCAGCGAATGAGCAGCATAACGGGTACGCACCCTCCGAAGGGTTCATTGAGTTACGGCGTGCAATCATTGACCGGGAAAAGAAAAGAAACAAAGTTACCTATGATCCTGAGGATATCTGTGTCACGACCGGAGTTACAGAGGGCCTCCAAATGCTTCTAAATGCATCGTTGGACCCAAAAGACGAATTGTTAATCCCTGGTCCCACGTACCCGCAGTACAACGTAATTACGAAATTTGCTGATGCAGAACCTGTTCCGTATCATTGTATTGAGGACGAGAACTGGCAGCCTGATGTTGACGATATCAGTAAAAAGATTTCAAAACGAACCAAAGGGATTGTCCTTATCAACCCGAATAACCCCACAGGTGCATTATATTCCAAGAAGGTGTTACAGGAAATCCTTGATATTGCAGGTGAGCATAAAATAATGGTAATTTCTGATGAAATCTATGATGATCTAACCTTTGATGGGAAACAGTACGCGACCGCGTCACTTACGAACGATGTCCCGATTATCACCTTTAACGGATTTTCAAAAGTATATCTGATGCCAGGGTGGCGTGTAGGTTACACCATGTTCAAACATAACGGGGAACTTGATGAAATCCAGGATGCGTTTATGCGGATTGCTCGATCACGGCTCTGCGCAAACGCGGTGTGTCAACTCGCTTGCATTCAGGCGTTAAAAGGTCCCCAAGATCATATTCAGAAGGTCAATGACAAGTTGCGGAAACGGCGTGATTTCTCCTATAAACGTCTCAACGAGATCGAAGGCATTTCAACCGCAAAACCAGACGGTGCGTTCTACATTTTCCCAAAGATCGAGGCAATGGAAAAAGGGCCATGGAAAAACGATAAAGAATTCGTTCAAGATTTACTACAAGAGGCACATGTGCTGGTGGTAAACGGTTCTGGATTCTGCGCGACTTACGGCAAAGGACATTTCCGAGCAGTGATTCTTCCACCTATGGAAACCTTGGAAAAAGCGTTTGACGAAATGGAAGAGTTCATGAAAAAGAAGTTGAAGCGACAATATCGCATCCATTCAAGATCGTAGAATATGGTTTTTTCTTTAGATAAAACCATATAAATTATAAAATGATTCTTTTCAGAGAAGTGCATGAGAATGAAGGATAAAGAACAGAACGGATTTGACGAGCAAAAATTATTCGAGTACAACGCCATGGAAACCCGGCTTTATGGAGAATTGTTGAAATTGTGTCGTCGGTATAATGACCAGCTTAGTATTATTTCTGTTGTGGGGATTTTAGAGCTTGTTAGCCAAGAAATGAAGGATTTGGATAAGACTGAGTTTAAAGGTAATAAAAAACAAATAATCCACGACAAAGATTTATTGGATCGATTAGTGTAATTGATTTTTTCGTATTTGTATATGCCCTTTCTTTTGTATGATTATTGGAAGTATAACAAATTTTTACACTTCCGAAAGAATGAATATATATACATTCTAGGTTGTTTATTAAGAATAGAATCAAAAAATTAATGAGGAGTAGAAAGTTAGAGAATCAAAGGAGAATCACATGATTATCGCACAGTTAAGTATCGCACCTTTGGGAAAAGGTACTAGTGTGAGTAAATACGTAAATATTGTAATAGAAACCTTGAAAAACGAACAAGTGAAATTCCAGACGAATGCGATGGCAACCGTCATTGAAACAGAAGATTTAACAACCTTGTTTCACGTGGTTCAAAAAGCACACCTCGCTGTTGCCGCTGCTGGAGCTAAACGTATTATTACCGAATTAAAAATCGATGATCGAAAAGATAAAAAAGCAACGATGAAATCAAAGGTAAACTCCTTAAAATAACAAGGGTTATTCGATGGTTCAAAACAGTTATATGGAGCATCTTCATTTCGAGTTGCGGGAAGGTAATATCGTGTCATCAAAAACCTTAGTTGAAATATGTTTTCACGGACGAGGTGGACAAGGTGCAGTCACTGCAGCAAATCTTCTTGCTGCGGCAGCATTACAAGATGGAAATAAAGGAGTACAGGCGTTCCCTTTATTTGGTGCAGAACGACGTGGCGCACCAGTCAGAGCATTTGCGAGAATATCAGGGGACGAAATACACTTACGAAGCGAAATTTACAATCCTGATATTGTTATTGTGCTTGATGAAAGTATCATGGATATCGTCGACGTATTGAAAGGTGTGAAGGATGAGGGAAAAATTCTTATCAACACCAGAAAAAAACCAAATGATTTTGAGTTTTCTAAAAAATATTATGTTGCTACCGTAGATGCGACCAGCATCGCACTCAAATATACAATCCTTGTTGGAGGGATGCCTGTTGTGAATACACCGATTCTTGGCTCGGTTCCGAAGATTCTCGATCGTGTCACGCTTCAGTCAATCCAAAATGTTATCAGATGTAAATGGGTGGGTAAAAAGGATCTAGGTGAACGTAACGTAAAAGCAACACAAGACGCGTTTGATCAGACAGAGGTGAACTTTTGAAAAAATATATTGTTGAGACAAGCCTGTCATACCCTAAAAAAGGCGCGATGGGGAAAACTGGGAGCTGGCGAGTATTCAAACCCGTTCTTGATACGAAAAAATGCGTTAAATGTTTACGGTGCTGGATCTCTTGTCCTGAAGCTAGTATCCACCGAGAAAAAGACAACTCAGTAAGTATCGATTATGATTTCTGTAAAGGCTGTGGAATCTGCGCTAATGAATGTAATGTGAAAGCGATTGTAATGGAACGTGAGAAGACGAAGGGAAAATGACGATCATGATTGATACAGGGAATCGTATCGCAGCAAAGGCAGCGGTGATGGCAAAGCCAGAGGTCGTGGCAGCTTATCCCATTACGCCTCAAACTACTCTTGTTGAAGCTATCGCAGAGTATGTTGCACGGGGGGAATATAAAGGTGAGTATATCTGCGTGGAAAGTGAGCATTCTGCGATGTCCGCATGCATTGGAGCAAGCGCTGCTGGTTCACGGACGTTTACCGCAACCTCATCTCAGGGACTCTTGTTGATGCATGAGATGTTACATTGGGCTGCTCTCGCTCGATTGCCCGTGGTGATGTGTAACGTCAACCGAGTTGTAGGGCCAGGTTGGAATATCTGGGTCGATGAAAATGATTCTATTTCGCAACGGGATACCGGTTGGATCCAATTTTATTGCAGTAGTAATCAAGAGATTTTTGATACCGTTATTCATGCATTCAAACTCGCAGAGCACGAAAAGGTCGTGTTACCAGTCATGGTGAACCTGAACGCGTTTATTCTATCTCATACATCAATGCCCGCGGAAATTCCTGACCAAAACGTTGTAGACAATTATTTGGAGAAGTATATTCCAAAATGGAAACTTGATATTGATAATCCAACGACATTTGGGAACATCATTGGACCTGCACATTATTATAGAGTCCGACGAGCGATGCAAGATGCACAACTCAATGCGAAAAAACTAATTCCGCAGATAGCAAAGGAGTGGATGAAACTCTCCGGGTACTTTCATGGAGATTTACTTGAGTATTACAAATGTGATGGCGCAGAATATATTCTGTTATCTATGGGTGCGATTGGTGCAGAAAGTAAGATTGCGATTGATGAGCTGCAAAAAGCAGGACAAAAGATCGGTCTTGCCCGTGTTCGGGTGATACGACCATTTCCCGTTGAAGATATCATTAAACTAGGAAAACAAGCGGATCTCGTCGTGATTGATCGTAATATTTCTGTCGGCTTGGAAGGTGCGCTCTTTACTGAAGTCAAAGCAGCACTGTATGGACAATCAGATGCAAAAGCAACTGGCTTTATCGCAGGACTCGGCGGAAAGGATGTGACCTATAAGGACATTGAAACGATGTGTATGAAATCGATGAAGGGAAAAGTAAAAGAACAAGAATTGTACGGGATGGAGGAATAAAGAATGGCATTGAAAGATTTACCAGTGGATGAATGCCTTCTGCAGGGAAATGCTTCCTGTCCAGGCTGTCCAGCAACTATTGGGTTACGTTTGGTATTGAAAGCACTAGGGAAAAAGACAATTATGGTTGTTCCTGCGTGTTGTACTGCAGTCATTGAGAGTTTATATCCGTATACCTCGTTTGATGTCCCAGTGATGAATATCGCTTTTGAAGCAGCAGCGGCGGGTGCGTCTGGTGTAGAGGCAGCATTACGACAACAGGGCCGTACAGATATCACAGTTGTCGCCTGGGCTGGAGACGGCGGCACCTATGATATCGGTCTTCAAGCACTATCTGGTGCTCTGGAGCGAGGCACTAATTTCATCTATATTTGTTATAACAACCAAATCTATTCAAACACGGGCATTCAACGGAGTGGAGCAACACCGTTTGCTGCATGGACCACAACAACGGTTGGTGGAAAAACTGAGTTTCGAAAAGAATTGGGAGAAATTATCCTTGCACACCACATTCCGTACGCAGCGCAGACGTGCATTAGTTATCCGGAGGATCTCTACAATAAAATAAAAAAAGCTATGAGTATCAAAGGTTCAAAATACGTTGAAATTCTCGCACCATGTCCTCCTGGTTGGCGGTTTAGTATGGATAAAACCTTGGAAATGGGACGCCTAGCGGTCGATACAGGAGCCTGGTCATTATGGGAATGCGAAAATGATGTGATGACATTTAATGGAAAAAGTAAGCTTCTATTAGAAAAAAAGATTGAACGTAAACCTATTGAAGAATGGATAAAATATCAAGGTCGGTTTAGTCATCTTTTTAAACCAGAACTGGATGAAAAAAGGTTACAAGCAATTCAAGAACACATTGACCATCTCTGGGAGCGCTATCGAAAGTGTTATGTAAAAATATGAAGAACTAAAAAAATTAAGGAATCATAATATGAGATTATCTTTCTTTTAAAACCCGTGCTCCCTCCTCATCAACTGTACAACACAAAACCTTTCCAAATACTGAGAGGATTTTACAAAGCATGGATGTATTACCCATTGCAAATACCGAGTTACCCAACATGCACATACTAGCACTCCCATACTGATTTGCAGCTTTAATTGCCTGGAGCATTAAATCATCAGCAAGACCAATCTTACGGGTAAACTCCCATGCAAGAGAAAAAAGGTGTTCAACAGATGGCTTCTCTAACAATTTTTTTGTACAATTCCGTCCATACGATGCAATGTCACGAAGCTTTTCCGGATTAGAAAGAATCTTCGTTGTTTCTATTTCTTTCCCGATAACGCATAACACCAGATCGTGTATCCCAGGAATATGCTCCAGCGCCCCCCACGGAGGAAGCCCTGCTTCCCGTCGAATCTCAATACCACCAAAACTACTGGCGATGACATCACCAAGACCGGTTCGTAATTGAATTTCAGCGTAATGTGCAGCTTTTACTGCATTCTCCCGTGGAAGATTGAGAAGGTTTGCTAAAGCAAGCGTAGAACTGAGTGCACCCGCTGCGCTCATTCCAAATCCTTGACTCACCGGTAGATCTAACATGGTATCAACGGTAATCTGGACACGTGTTTCTCCTACGAGTAACTTTAAGGCTAATTTCGTAACAGGAGCATTAGATAGGGATCCATTGATTGTGACAGTAATCGTGTGATGTGACGGTGGTTTCTCCGTCACTTGCGTAAGCGCGGCCAACGAGATGTTAATGCCAGCGCCACGTGACCCTGAACGATCCATATTCTGATCACAGTACATTGGTTCAAAAAACGCAGAAATGTGTCCTGGAGCAAAAGCAATTCCTTTCATAGCTCTCATATATGACTATTTTATCATGTCAAGGATAACCGGAGCAAGCTCTTCTTTTTTTCCTTTCTTCCAGGAACTTTTTCCTTTTTTTGTAAGAATTAAAATCTCATTATCCTTAGCGCCAAACCCAGCAAGCGTATTCCCTACAGCACCATCCAGATGATGCTTCATAAGAAGTTGCTGTGTTTTTCTCTTTACGTTTATCTTTTTTTCTTCTGTTTTATATGC
This sequence comes from uncultured archaeon, assembly GCA_902384685.1. GTDB lineage: Archaea > Thermoplasmatota > E2 > DHVEG-1 > DHVEG-1 > SM1-50. Next base: position 12,711 of record CABMCU010000082.1, read on the forward strand.
GATGATTGTTGTGTGTGGAACTCGCGATCGTAATGTTTTAAGTATGGTCGGTGCCTGAAAACATTCGATAGAGATTTTTTCTTTTCCTGAGGGGATTTTCCCTTTCTGTTTTTTTGGAATATAATTAGCAATCGCTGCACACACGATAATGCTATTAAAACGTTTTACGCTGTTGTTTTTTATTAATTTCAAGAGATCAGTCACTGTCTTAAAACGTTTATATGGGAGATAGGAAGGAACAGACTCTGTTGCGTATCCGTACCAGAGTTCAACATCTGCCCCGCGCTCAAAGGCATTGATACCCAACGAGATCGCTGTTTTCCCGGAGCTCGTATTCGTCAGTAATCTGATGTCATCAATTGGTTCTGCGGTAGCACCACCGATAATTAAAACCTTTTTACCAAGTAAATCTCGTTTCCCAATCGTCCGAATCACGGTTTCTACGATCTCATCAACCTCTGGTAGTTTCACCTTGTTCTCCGAAATAAACGGATTTACAAAAAGAACGTTATGCGCTTTGCAGATGTCAATATTTTTTTGTACAATTTTATGGTCGTACATCGACAAATGCATAGCAGGAACAAGAAGGACAGGTACCCTAGATCCTATCGCGGTGGTTGCACACGTAGTCACTGGTGTATCATCAATCCCTCGAGCTATTTTTGAAATTGTGTTTGCAGTACACGGTGAGATAAGCAGGAGATCAACAGGGTCTTGTACCAAACCACACCAGGAGACATGTTCAGTTTGACCTGTTAGTTGTATAACAGGTTTATGAGAGGTTGCAAATTCTAATGCATCCGGGTGAATGATTCGTGTTGCAGCAGCTGTCATGACCGGGTACACTGTTGCCCCATGTCGTATCAGCTCTCGTGCAAGTTTAATGCTTTCAACTGCAGCTATACTCCCCGTAACCCCAAGAACAATTCGTTTATGTAAGAGTTTGTTGTTTTTTTTCCCGCGCAATTCCTCTGCAGGATGCATTTCATCACAATTCTTTTATCGTACGACCATTACGGTGCGACTTGCATGTCGTACTACTTTATCAGTTACGCTACCAAGTAAAAATCTGCCCTCTTTTCCATATCCTTTATACCCAATCAGAATAATATCACTTTCATATTTTTTTGCAATGAGGAGGATTTCATCAGCAGGATCACCTGCCTCAACCGCTATCTCAACTTTACTTAATTTTCCTTCGAGTCCTTTTGCAATCTTCCCAAGATTTTCAATCGCTTTTTCTTTAAAAGTTCCAGGTGTAATGACTGTACTTAGATCAATAGTTGGTAGCAACATGTTAGTAAATGTTGATTCAACTAATGCAGCAGGGATGACTGTCAGGAGGACTAGTTCATCATCATGTGTTGAACATTGAAGTGCCAGATCAATTGCTTTTGTTGATGCTTCTGAGCCATCATAGGCGACAAGTAATCGTTTCATTTCTCACCACGGTGCTGGTAGTAATAGGGAACTGACTAAAAAAGATTTTGTATTTTCTTAGGAATAATTGAAACTAGTTTTGATAAAAGATCCTCTATTTAATCACTTTTCTTGGTCAATATTATTCAATTATTTACATAAATACATAATAAAATCTGAAAGCGGCAAACCTACTGCCCATCGCATGATAAAATTCCCATTTTTACTTAAGGCAAGTTTTGGGAGTCGATTATGTAAAATCTTCGCTCGACCCTCAAGCTTTTGAATTTCCATGGTAAAGAGACGCCAGGAATCACCACCATGTCCCTTCAAACGAAAACCATACACAGGTAACGTTCCTGTTTTTTCGCATTCATGTTGCATCTTTTCTGCTTGTCGTTGTAGTTTACCATCTACACTACTAAAATGCAATGTATCTGTATTACTTGATTTAATCTCCATTAAAAAAGAGATATCGCCTCGAAGTGCAACCAAATCAACGCCGAATGAACCTGCGGCACGAACCACAATAAATGGTTTTTCCTGAGTCAGATAGTAATTTCCTTTCTCTAGTGCAGAACATGTTTTCGTTATCTTGGAAAGAGTTTTTACATCCCCCTCAAGAATACCTTTTAATTCCCGTTCGTAGACGCTGCTCATATGAAAAAGGTAAAATACCTCGTAATGTTTTAATGTTTGGGATAGGAGCTATCAATCAGTTAGTGTTTAGCGATTTGGTGAATAGAATATGAACAAAGATGTTCTAGTTAAAGAAATTATGAAGACGAATCTAGTTGTTGTACAACCATTCACGACCGTTTTTGAAGCAGCTCGGATAATGAAAGAGAATAAAATCGGAGACGTGATTATCTCAGAAATAAATCATCCAATTGGGATTCTCACTGAAAGTGATATTATTAAGAAAGTCGTCTGTGAAGGGAAAAACGCGCAGGATGTACTTGTAGAAGAGGTCATGAGTAGCCCGATTATAATAACCGAGCCGTACATTTCACTACAAGAAGCGTTGAAGATTATGGGAAAATGTAATATTAGACGTTTACCAGTAATCGAAAACAATGAGCTTGTTGGCATAATCACCCAGCGTGATATTTCTAGTTTGTCACCGGTACTTACGGAGATCGCACATGAATGGTCTGGTATCGGCACAAAGGATGAGGAGTATTTACAGAGTCAAACTTTTTCTGGAAAATGTGAGGATTGTAACACGTTATCGACAAGTCTGAAAAGTGTTGATGGTCGACTTCTCTGTGATGATTGTATTGATGGATTAAAGTATGAGTAATATTTTTGAACACAAGAAAAAGGAGGAAAATGATTATGAAAGTAAAGGAGATAATGACAACCAAAATAATTTCGGTGGATAAGGATGATAGTCTAAAACGCGTTCTTGATCTGATGAAGAAGTACGATGTTACGAAAATACCGGTGCTTGAGGAAAAAAAATTTTTTGGTCTTGTTACGGATAATGTGATTGCGTATAAACTTGGATCGATACGGAAGCGGAGGGTGACTGCTTCTCGATTGCATGCATCATCTGTGACGGAGAAAGAAGTGAAAACTATTTCTGCGGATGAGGACGTGAGAAACATTTTAAAATCTGTTGGAGAACCTGGTCCGACGATGCTTCCGGTTGTGGAGAAAGGAAAGCTTGTTGGGGTGGTGACAAAGGCGGATCTACTTCCGATGGTTAAAAGTAAAGATTCGATTTATTCTATCATGCAGCGAAAAGTGCATACGGTGAGCCTTGATGATCGGGTGATTCATGCTCGACGAATCATGATCTCTGAGAATATCGCTCGTCTACCAGTTCTCGAAGAAAAAAAATTGGTTGGAATTATCTCAGATATTGAGATTGCGTTGGCGTTCGCATCTTTGAAAAAATCGTTTTCCCTGGGAAAGCAGAAACATCATCTTGATGAGCTTCTTGTAAAGGATGTGATGCGGACTCCAGTGATTTGGGCAAACCCATCTATAAGTATTTTCGATGCAGCACAATTAATGCTGAACCAGAATATCGGGGGGCTGCCTTTACTGGAGAATGAGAAGCTTGTTGGGATGGTTACAAGAACGGATTTAGTAAAGACAATTAAAGTGTAAAAGGTTTAAAGCAACCAAGGCGATTCAGTAACGTATGGTGTACCATATTCCTTCCGACGAGGAAATCCTTGGTGCGGTGAAAAATGTTTTTCAGAAATATCATACAGTTCAATCCCAACATAAGCTAAAAAAATTTGTGGAAAAAGAGTTACAGACAAAGAAAAAACAATTACACGTAAGTGAACCTCGGTTGCGAACACTGGTACTCAATAGTGGTTTTGTTCAAGTAGAGATTCATACACGAGATGGTGATCCTGACAAGCTTCTGCATAAGTGTCCAGTATGTGGTGGTTCGTTAAAGCGGGTAAAGAACCAGACGATTTATGGTGGTGAGGTTACCTTAGAGTTTCGATGTGCTTTGTGCGGGTATTGGACTGGAAAGAAAAAGAAGATACCGACATTATATGTCTTTCATTTGAAATAATAGTAATTTTTTAAAAAAAGTATGGTAGTTAATGAGAGAATTTCTTCTTTGAATGTTAAAAGCTGATTTGACTTTAATATCAACGATTTGCACAATAACATGAAGTTATGTTTTAGATGCATAGGTTTTTAGAAAAGGAATCACTATCAGAACATATCCATGCTTGAGTAGATGATGCATTACAAAATTTAAAAGTTGTGATAGAGGGCAAAGAGAAGAAATTCAAGCCATCACAATGTATGGGATATAAGAAAAGAAGGTATAAAGTTACTTAGAACCGTTTCTTGTTTTCACGTAGACCTTCAACAATTTCTTTACCAAAATAAGTGAGTCGATATAATTTTATATCTCGATGTTTTCCCCCTCCAATTTGTTCAACAAGATTTAGACTTATAAGGGATTCATCGTTGCGATATCTAGTATTCATTCCACGAATAGCGCCGATCACATTTGTCGGTGTAGTTTTTACGCTGAACGCAATCTCCGAAGTATAACTCCCACTAGGACTAATTTCAAAGAGATAATCTACTATTTTTTTCCTTACGCTACTTCTTCGAAGTGATCTGATAATGAGAGGTTTTAACATCTCTGGAGAAATAGCTGTTTTTGTTTCATCCTGCATCCCATTCACAAAATCAAAAGAATGAATCACGTTGTGATTAATAAGGTAATCGATTTAGATGATTGAAAAAACAATGAATTGAACAAATTGCTTTTTAAATATCATACTAATTTATGAATGTGGGTGTGATGTTGAGGTACCTGAAAAAAAATACAAGTGGGCTAGGCCGGATTCGAACCGGCGACCTTCGCCGTGTGAGAGCGATGTCATAACCAACTAGACCACTAGCCCTTTATTATCTAAAAGGTACAAATGTGAATTTAGGAATAAGATAAATGTTTTTCGTTCATTATAGACTCTCTTGATTGATTCTTGATAAGGAAAAACTTATGAAGTGTTAAAAAGATAGCACCTCCAAGAAATCAGGGATCGATGATTCTCTTGTCAAAGTGGAAGTTATTTAACAGGTCAAAAGGAAAAAAAGAGGTACCCACAGAAATTGAGAAAACAACTGAACATATCAAAGAATCTATGGAAAAACCGAAGATCTCTAAAACAAAAGAAGAATCACAAGAAGTAACAAATAAAGTGTACAGCGAAACGTTATACTCAAAGGGTTTCGAACAAAAAAAACCTGCGCAAACGCTTCCACAAAAGAAACAATCCTCGAAACGATCAAGTTGGGAAAGTCTGGGTACAATTGAACATTATATTGACAACATGGAAAGCAAACAAACAGAGGTAATAGGAACTAGAACACAAACTAGTAATGATATCGATCAGAAAATTGATCGCATCCTATCCAAGAAGAATATTTGGTGATAGAAAAACTCCGGTGATATCGGAGTGTTTTTAAGACTCCTTTTCTTTTACCGATTACCAGGATGGTCGAATAACAGTGATAGCAGTTCTAAGAATTGGGCATCGGATTGATCGTGATAAACGAATTACGACACATGTTGCGTTGGTTGCAAGAGCTTTCGGTGCAGATGCGATATTTATTACTACAAAAGATGAAAAAATTAAGAAAAACATCCAATCAGTATGTGACCGGTTTGGTGGTAATTTTCAGATAGAAACTGGTCTTGATGCTAAAAAAATCATCAAATTATGGAGGGGTACAATTATCCATCTTACGATGTATGGGATGGATTTGGAAAAAGCAGTTGCACAAATTAATACTAATCGTGATCTGCTGATTATCGTTGGAGCAGAAAAAGTTCCTCCATATTTTTACGAGATTGCTGATATAAACGTCTCCGTAGGGAATCAACCACATTCCGAGGTGGCTGCACTCGCATTGTTTCTTGACCGGTATACAAAGACGGCTTGGCAAAGAAAAGATTTTCATGGAAACATTCAAATTATTCCCTGTGTTAATGCTAAAAAGGTTCTTTCAAAGGGGTCGCCATGAGCATGATTCCAGATCCTGAACAGTGTTATCGATTATTAAGAGAGGCAGGATGTTCTGATGAAGTTATTAATCATTGTGAGGCAGTGCGAAAGGTCGCAGTGAGAATTGCAAAAAAAGCTCATGCAAATATTCAGCTTGTTGAAGCAGGTGCATTGCTTCATGATATCGGACGATCGAAAACGCAGGGGATCATGCATGGGATTGAAGGAGCAAAGATTGCGACAGAATTAGGTTTACCGTTAAGTATTGTGAACATTATCGAGCGGCATTTAGGTGCTGGAATACCAATAGAAGAAGCAGAGACGTTAGGTTTACCCCCAAAAGATTATATGCCAATAACATTAGAAGAAAAGATAGTTGCTCACGCTGATAACCTGATTGATAACGACCGGGAACATCCAATTGAAATAGAAGTAGAAAAAGCATTAAAGAAAGGGCACACAAAACATGCGGAGCGGTTGATGGAGTTACATCGGGAACTGAGCCAACGATGCGGTATGGATCTTAATGATATCTGAGAGAATCACCCGAAAAGATATATAGGTTATCTAATATTAACTAGGAAAAATACTTGCAGGGGTAGCCAAGCATGGTCAACGGCGCAAGGTTGAGGGCCTTGTCCTGTAGAGGTCCGCGAGTTCAAATCTCGTCCCCTGCACTTTTATGGTTTCAACAGGAGAAAAACCATTATTTTTTACATGGTTATATCCTTGTGGTGAAAAAAAGAGATTTGAACTTGAATTTTAAGATTCTTTCTATGCACATGTAAATCTTTATTGGAAGAAACTATAACCTCAATAATAATGATATTTTTTACGTGGGGATATTACTCTAGATCTCTATCCCCTATTGGAGAAATCAAACACCATCTTTTTCTTCTCTACTTTTCGTATATCATTTATTTTTGTGAGAATCAAATGACAAAAAGTAAAGGGACGATAAAATAATGATTCTGAATTAAAGGGGATCTAGTTTTCTTAAAAAACTTTCAAAATAAAGGAAAGAAGGCTTTTATCTTTCTCCATCCAGAAAGTCCAGACCCCAATAGAAATATAGGAAGAGCTGGTTGATAAATGTTACCCATTCTATTTAATGGTATAAGGTTTATTGGCTAAAGAAAAAAAGAGAAAAAGGGTGTTTAGAGTTCGAATGGTACGTAGACATACTTGTTCGACTTCAAGGCAACTATTACAGGAATGGGATACGTAACACCAGATGGTAGACCAGATGTAATGGCTACGGTAAACTTTGCTTCTTTACCTGTGTATTTGTAGTAGAATAGATAGTAGCCGTTTTCATCAGTTGTTGCTGTTCCAAGAGTTCTCCCTGCGCTGTCCTTTATCGTGATCTTCACACCTTGAACGGGTTCACCGCTTACCGTGACGATTCCGAAAAATCCTGGGTCGTTTTTGAAGATATTGATGTTTTGAATCGTTGGACTTCCTGATTGTATTGCAGTATCGATTTTGTACTGAAACAGGTATGAGTTTAAATTAGGTATATCAAAGGCATTATTTGAATTGTCTGCGAGATTACTTGTACCAACATTATATCCAGTTTGTTTCTTCCATCCAAAATCTAAGTGTATTCTTACATAGACAAGTCCAGAGTCAGGTACTGGGATATCATCTATTGTTATCGTATCACCTGTGCCAGGATCTAATGCTTTGTTCGCTATCTCGTCATAAGGGCTGAAACAGTCAAAACCGTCACATGAGGTCACTGTTACACCACTATAGATATGTATGGGGACTGCACCTTGTGTGACAAATGGTGAGGGGATAAGAAGTTGGATATCTACTGTAGTGCCTGGTGTTCCGATATAGAAAGTGTTATAGAAGAATTGACCTGGGTTGCTTGCTGTTAGTTTGTATTTAGTTAAATCAGTAATATCTCTTGTAAATAGGAGATTGAACTGTTGACCATTAGTATTTTTATCTTTATCAAATAGGCAACCGCCTGAGGTCACGGCACTATAAGGTAATTTTATGTAATTACCGATGATTGTTTCTGGTTGTGTGACTTCAAATACTGAAACAGGTCCAGTGATACTCTGTAACCAGTATTGTGTATTCGGTAGGTTGCTTGTAACTGGGTTTGTATAACTATATTTAATATCCGTACCTACGTCAACCCAGAAACTGAAACCAGTTGCGCCCAATTGAGTATAGGTTTTTGTATGTTCATTTGTTCCGTCGTTACCAACATCGATCGTAACAACCATACCAGTGGCATCATTGCCTAATCCATTTTGCTTGAAGGTTAATTTATATTGAGCTACATAGTAACCAGTTATGGTGTTTGTAGCGGAAACTGTGTAACCTGAATCGATCCCTGTTTTATGATCAAAGCGATATTTTTTATCAGTTGTGTGGCTTAGCACAGGGTCTTTGAACACATAGCTGACTGTCGCACCTGCATCAACCCAGAGTGAATCACCAGCGACACCAATAGTATGTTCGCCAGCCGGTTCGCCACCTGTGATTGTGACTTTGACGAGCCCATCATAGGCATCTGCCGCGAGTCCTGAGCTTAGGAAATATTGCCTCCACTGTACCACGTAAGAGCCTGTGATTGTGTTTGCTCCTGCAACAGTATATGGATTGTTCCCTAACCAATCATCGTGATCAAATCTGTATCTTTTATCTGTTGTACTGCTCGTTACGGGATCTTTAAAAAGAAAACCAACTGTCGAACCTTCATCAACCCAGATGGAGTCACTAGTTACATGCATAGTTGTTGTACTTCCGGGTGGTGTGATGGTGAGTCTGGCAAGTCCGTCTGTTGCATCTCCGCTAAGTCCTGAGCTTTGGAATATCTGTCTATATTGTTTTATGTAGGTAGCTGTGTATGTTCCTCCGTGTGTGATAGGTGAGGTTCCTGATTGTCCGGTCTTGATGAATTGTTTGTTTGCACTACCGGAGACTGTGTTTTCCCATGTGAAAGTGGTTCCGGTGTCTACCCAAACACTACTTGGTAGATGATCCCAAGCTAAGGGGTGTCCATCGAGTGTGAGGACTGTGTGGGTGCCCGCGTCGCTGTCTAATCCGCTTGCGGTGAAAGTTACTATATATTGTATCGAGTAGGTGGCTGAGTATGTTCCTCCGTGTGTGATAGGCGAGGTTCCTGATTGTCCGGGCTTGATTAATTGTTTGTTTGCACCACCGGAGACTATGGATGCCCAGCTGAAAGTGACTCCAGGGTGAACCCAGCCGCTGGGTAAATCATCCCAAGCATAGGGGTCTCCATCGAATGTA
>CABMCU010000083.1 GCA_902384685.1 uncultured archaeon
ATTTCGTGGGTCGATATGTTTTAAGCAGAATGGTTTGCGTTCCTTCATGTTACACTATCATAAAATGTACCTTATCGGATACCCCCATCTTTAGATGGATTTATTTTGGGAGGATGTCATTTTTTGAAAATAATGCTAGTAGATGGTATATGCATGTATTTATTTTCATTGTCCCTATTTTCGACAACTTTACAGAAATTGCCGATAATTAATTCTATTAAGAAAACGTGTTAGATAGTATCTTTTTTCTTCTCTTCCTAAAGAATGTTTTTTTAAACACAAATCATTTCAGGAATTCTATGGAACGAACAATTTGCTATGTCGATGAGATTTTTGCATTATTAAAACAACGATTAGGTGTATATACACAACCTATTGTTTCGCGAAAGAAAAAAGAAATCCCCGATACCCCATTTGTCACTCTGATCTCCTGTCTTTTAAGCCTACGAACGAAGGATAAAGTAACCGAGCAGGCATCACGTAGATTACTTACTAAGTATAATACGCCTGAGAAAATCATGAGATTAACACAAAAACAAATTGAAACCTTGATTTATCCTGTTGGATTCTATAAGACCAAAGCAAGAAGAATCAGGGAAATCTCAAAGACACTGCTTGAGAAATATCAGGGGAAAGTACCAGATGAATTTGAGGAATTACTTACACTAAAAGGAGTGGGGAGAAAAACAGCAAATATCGTTATGGTTTATGGTCATAAGAAACACGGTTATCTCCCGATAGATACCCATTGTCATCGAATCCCAAATAGACTTGGATGGATCAAAACCAAAACACCAGAAGACACAGAGCACATGCTTAAAAAAATTCTCCCTTTACAATATTGGAATGATTTCAATGATTTATTTGTCACCTTTGGGCAGACAATTTGCGTTCCTATTTCACCGTTCTGTAATCGATGTCCTATTGAACAATATTGTAAAAAAGTAGGTGTATCGACAAGTAGATGATTTTCTTTATTTTAGTATTTCTTTGTTTGAATTATTTTTTCTATTTCAGAAACCGTGATACAATTGTTCGTTGCCATTATGTCAACGAGTTTATCTTTTTCAGCCCAATTCTCGTAATATTTTTTTTGTAAATTGTTAAGATTAAAAGCGATGCCTTTATTTTCTGCCAGTTGCTTCAACTGTTTTTCTGTTAGTTCATTCAAGAGTTCTTTTTTGATTGACATTATGATCCCATCCTACCACCCGGTATCTAAAAACATGCATTTATCTGTTTCGTTTCGATCAATACAAAGTTATTAGTACAATGAAATCGAACCGATTAGTTTATTAATGAGAGACACAATTCCATCTCAATTAAGTGGAATGGGATGCTGGATGGAGAGAAAGCAGTTATTTCTCCAGAGATGTTAAAACCTCTTATTATAAGGTCGCTTCGGAGAAGTAGCGTGCGAAAGAAAATCGCAGATTACCTGTTTGAGATAAGCCCAAGTGGCAGTTATACCTCTGAAATCGCGTACAATATCAAGACCACACCAACAAACGTAATTGGGGCGATACGCGGCATGAATTCTCGGTATCGTGATGACGAGTCATTGATAAGTCTGAATCTTGTGGAGCAGATAGAAGGCGGCAAACATAGGGACATCAAGTTGTATCGACTTACAGATTTTGGCAAGGAAATTGTTGTATACCTCCGGGATAACAGAAAACAATTCTAACTATATTCCTGCTTTTCAATAATTTTTTTTTACAGCGAAACTGATAAAAAAAGGCGCTGCGTTATCCCGACATTGGGAGTCAGATAACGTATGGTTGAAGTAAACATCAAAGAACTACTCTCCACTTATGAAACAAAAAACCTGACTATAGCGACAGTATGTTCCCATTCCAGTCTTCAGATTTTCAACGGCGCAAAAAAAGAAGGATTTAAAACTCTAGGGATCTCCGTAGGTGAAGTAAAGAAATTCTACAACGCTTTTCCACTGGGAAAACCAGATGAATTTTTCACCGTTGACAACTACAAAGATATCGCGAAATATGCTGATGAGCTGCGGCAAAAGAACGTAATAGTAATCCCCCATGGTTCGTTTGTGGAATATCTTGGTCCGAAGAATTTCCTGAACCTCCTGGTTCCAACCTTTGGAAACCGGCATGTGTTGATGTGGGAGTCAGACCGTGAGAAAGAACGGATCTGGCTTGAGGGCGCTGGAATTACGATGCCAAAGGAAATTAAAGACCCACGGAACATTGAGAAACCAGTGATAGTAAAATATCATGGTGCGAAAGGCGGGAAAGGATTCTTTATCGCAAAAACATTCGCAGAGTTCTCCAGACGAGTAAAACACGATAAACCATATACGATCCAGGAGTTTGTAATGGGAACCAGATATTATCTTCATTATTTCTACTCCCCGATTCAGGACAATGCGTACAAACTGACAAAAGGAAGTCTGCAGTTGCTTTCCATGGATCGCCGTGATGAGACTACGATTGATGAAGTGCAACGTCTCGGTTCTATCGCAGAGCTCGAGGAATTGGGGATTCACCCGACGTTCGTCGTTACTGGTAACATCCCGATTGTGATGCGAGAATCACTTTTACCGCAAGTTTTCAAAATGGGGGAAGCCGTCGTGGAAAAATCACTCGAGCTTTTCGGTGGTATCATCGGCCCGTTCTGTCTTGAAACTGTAGTGACGGAGGACCTGGAATTTAAGGTCTTTGAGATCTCTGCTCGCGTAGTTGCAGGAACCAACCCGTATATCGCGGGCTCACCGTATTCTGAGCTTATTCAACCAGATCTTTCCACTGGCCGAAGGATTGCACAAGAGATACGGTATGGTATAAAACAGAATCGACTTGAAGAAATCCTCAGCTGAGGTTTTGCATGTTAACGTTGGTATTAGCAGAGGCTGAAGTGGAGCTCGTACCTGCAGAACTCGGATATCACCCGGTTGTGATTGCGCATGCACGGCAACGGAGGAAACAACCAACACAGATTCTTCTGGATTCAAACTATCATCATGCAGCAATGAATAATCTCCCAGAGGGACGACGACGAGGACGACCTGATATCACTCATCTTTTTTTGCTCACTGCGCTGGAGTCAATCGTGAATAAACGAGGTCAGTTGAATGTCATTGTTCATACCAGAAACGATTTGGTTATCACAGTAAGCCCAGAGACTCGTATCATGCGCAACTACGAACGATTTCTCGGGCTTATAGAAAAACTTTTTGAAAAACATGTAGTTCCAGATGAGAAACAGCCGCTTCTTTCTTTACAGCAAAATAAACCTCTTAAACAAGTAATTGAGCAAGTGCAAGCAGATGAGGTTATCACGTTTTCAAAGGATGGAACATCGGTCAGTCTCCCAGATTATTTTGAAGAATTAAAAAAGCGGAAGAAACGCCATCTTCTGTGTATCATCGGTGGGTTTCCCTCAGGGACATTTCATAATGATCTTAAAACAATCCCGACCAACGTCGTCTCTCTTTATCCTGATATGCTTCCTGCTTGGACCGTGGCAAGTGAAATATTGGTTAATTATGGGAACTTATCCCGGTAGAATTTAACCATGATTCCGATCTGTGCCCACATCCTGTTTTCCGCTTCGTCGAAGATTACTGACTGTGGTCCGTGCGCGACATCCTTAGTGACCTCATACCCGTAGTACGCTGGGAGACAGTGGAGGAAGATCGCATCTGGTTTTGCTACGTTCATGAGTGCTGTATCAACGGTGTATCCTTTGAACTGTTTGATGCGTTTTTCTTTTTCTTCTTCATCACCCATAGACACCCAGGTGTCGGTGGCAATGATATTAGCGTCTGTCGTTGAATTCTGTAGCCTATCAGTGATTTCTACGTTCACTCCGAATTTTTTTGCCTCTTCCACGTAGTATTTCTCAGGCCAGTATTGTTTTGGTGCAACAATCCGAATGTTCATCCCCGCAATTCCGCAGCCGAGCAGATAGGAATGCGCCATGTTGTTGTTCCCATCACCAAGGTACACGAACTGCAATCCTTTGAGTTTTCCTTTGTGTTCTTGAATAGTCATAAGGTCGGTAATCACCTGACAGGGGTGTTCTTTGTTGTCTAAACCGTTGATGACTGGTATGGTGGCGTGTTTTGCGAGCTCTTCCATCGCTTCGTTACTTTTTGCACGATACATAATCATGTCAACATAACGAGACAATACCAGCGCGGTATCCTCGATGCTTTCTCCTCTCCCCAACTGAATATCATTGGTGGAAAGAAAGATAGCATGACCGCCAAGTAAGGTCATTCCCGTCTCGAAAGAAACCCGTGTCCTCGTACTTGGTTTCTCGAATACCATCGCGAGTGTTTTTCCTTTCAAATATTCGATTCGTTTTCCTTTCTTTGATTGTCGTTTGAGTTTTATGCTTAGTTTGATGATATCCTCTAGATCATCTTTTACATCTAATATGGAGATAAGGTCTCGTTTCATCGAACAAGGGAATCGGACTTCCTTCTTTAAAGGTATCGGGTGTCTCGAAAGGCATTTATTCCCTGAAGAGATATAGTCTTTCGATGGGTGTTGATCTAGGAGATTTATTCACCAAAGAACAATGTGTGTTTGATGATTTCAGAAATCGAGTGATTGTTATCGATGCATACAACGTACTCCATCAATTTCTCTCCAGTATCCGGCAGCGTGATGGAACACCGTTGAAAGATGCACAAGGGAGGATCACTTCACATTTATCTGGTCTGTTGTATCGTACTGCTAACCTGGTAGCAGCGAAGATATTCCCTGTGTATGTATTTGATGGAACACCTCATCCTTTAAAAGCACGAACCATCAAACAACGACGGGAACGAAAAGAACAAGCAGAACGGGAATGGAAAGAAGCACTTGAAAAAGGTGACCTGGTAAAAGCAAAATCAAAAGCACAACAAACCTCACGGGTAACAAACGAGATCATTGAACAGAGCAAGCAACTCCTTGAAGCACTTGGAATCCCACATCTCCAGGCGCCATCTGAAGGAGAAGCACAGGCAAGCTATATGGTAAAGAAAGGAGATGCGTATGCAGTTGGGTCACAAGATTTCGACTGCCTGCTCTTTGGAGCCCCTATTTTAATCAGAAACTTAACATCTTCCGAAAAACGAAAACTCCCAAACAAACAAGCATACACCACCGTTCATCCTGATTGTATCCATCTTGAACCCGGCCTTCAAAAACTAGGGATCTCTCGAGAACAACTCGTTGATATCGCAATCATTCTAGGTACGGATTTCAATGAAGGAATGAAAGGCTACGGCCCTAAAAAAAGCCTGCAACTTCTTCAAAAAAAAGGTAGCCTTGAAAATGCACTTGATACCATCTCGGATCCCAAACTGAAATTATCATCTGATGAAATCATGATTGTTAGAAAAATATTTCTTGAACCGACTGTCACACAAGACTATTATCTTCAATGGTCAAAACCAGATCCAACTGCTGTGATTCACATTCTTTGTGATGAGCATCAATTCTCAAGGAAACGAGTTGAACCGATTTTAGAAAATTTTTCAACGTTACATCAGATTACTAAACAAAAAAACCTATTTGATTTTTAGTGTAAATTAAGGAGGTTATCTTTTGTTTTATTATCTCAAACAGATCACCCAAATCTATACTTTGTGATACCTGCTGATATTTTATCCCTTATAATGACAAAATCACATTATTTTTGCGACTCAGAAAAGATAAAAAACATTTTTTACAATATCATTAAAAGAATTAATCCTAAAGGTAAATAGAAAGTTATTTTTTTTTTTAAATTTTTTTAATTTCTTTAGAGGGAAAAAAATATATATATTAGAATCATCCATACAGAAGTATCATCGTATCTGAATAATTAAGGGGATATCGATTTATATGAAGAATATAAGAAAATTCGTCTGTACGCTCATCATTCTTGATACACTGGTCGTTCCAACCACTGTGCTGTCTCAAGTGACCAACTCTACTGAATCTGCAGTGCCGTTTACTAGTACTTTTTTTACTGTACCTTTAGTGGGTGATTATGACCCTTTGGACGAACAAATTATTGTCACGGTGACGATTCAGGAGATCCGGGCGCTTGATAAGATAGATCTTTTCTCAGATCCTGATTTTTATGTCAAGATCTCCATCAATAACAATACGTTTAAGAGCCCCATCTGGCGGGGTATGAAATATGTCGAAGAACCGAATTGGTCTGCTTCCTGTGAGGTTCCCAAGGACGTAGAGTTTGTTGATATCGTTATTGAACTCTGGGATAACAATTTGGGTAAGCTCTGTGACATCAGCCCTGATTATGGTACGCCTAGGCAATGTCGTACTGCTGAGCTTACGTATAGCATCGCCGCAGGGGTCTGGTCGGGTGATGATTCCACTCTTTGGGATCTCAGTGGGTATGGACGGTTAAACGGATGTGATGACAACACTATCTATACAAACGACCTGGATGCTGAGGTGTTCTTTACAATATCGCAGAATGATTTCGATGGTGACGGGCTTCCTTACTGGCTTGAGACGAATATATATCACACGAGTCCCTTAATTGATAATCGTGGTGAGGATGCTGATAGAGATGGTGTCCCTATAGAATGGGAACATCGATTTGGATTGTTTTATTTTCAATGGTATGATCCGAGTGAAAACGAGTCAAAATACTATTTATTTTATGATCCAAATACACCAGAGGATCATGCGACCCTTGACCCTGATAATGATGGGTTAACCAACTGGGAGGAATACAAAACCTGGCAGTGGGGATCTGACCCCTTCCGCAAGGATATTTTCGTTGAAATCGATCAAATGGAATTGGGTCCAAATGGAGAAGGAGCGTTTGTTCCAACACAAGCCTTTGATTTGATACGAGACGCGCATGCCAAATATAATATCGTGTGGCATATTGATGATGGTCGTCTTGGTGGCGGGGAGCTGATTCCTTTCAAGGAGGTGTTTGAGGAAAACGATACGCGTGGCTGGTACTGGAATTACTTCATGAATGGAGATGCACACAACTGGCGACGCGGTGTGTTCCGCTGGTGCATCGTTGCGTATAATTACAGCTGGGCAAAAGGATTTACGTTCGGCTCTAATATTAACGGGTCGCATGCCGTTGACTGTTTTTTCCTGTCAACGAAATACCATGAAATGCGTGCAAAGCTATTCCCGATTCTCGATGGTAAACTTATGCCCCGGGGGATCTTCAACAGGGAAATGAACCGTGCATATGTGTATGCCGGTGTCATGATGCATGAAACTGGTCATATGTTGAACATTCAAGCCCCTGGTTATGATCTCAGCGACACAATCTGGCCATGGCAGGTGGACTATTGGCGGTTTGCAAACTACAAAAGCTGTGGTAACTACCGATATACCTACCGCGGCGTCGTTGACTACTCAGACGGATCACACGGAAAAAACGATTTCGATGATTGGGCAAATATGGATCTTACTGCCTTTAATCCTGGCAAAAGTCGTTGGTAATCCTTAATAGAGTAGATGAAACAGCGTCTTCGTAACATATATTTTTCTGTTGTTTGTTTCGTGATAAGACGATTTCTAAATAGGCATTGTGATATCAACGCTAAAATGTACAGTATATCATATTTAAACATCGTAAATTTTAAATACTTTGTACACTAAGATAT
Organism: uncultured archaeon; assembly: GCA_902384685.1. Classification (GTDB taxonomy): domain Archaea; phylum Thermoplasmatota; class E2; order DHVEG-1; family DHVEG-1; genus SM1-50. Next base: position 7,616 of record CABMCU010000083.1, read on the forward strand.
TAATATCATTTAAATAATTGGAAGAGGTGACTTCGGGTGTCAAAAATAATACTACTAGTTAGTATAACTATATTTTTAAGCATGTCAAATGTTAGTACTATACATATTTTTGATAGTACTGCTAATAGTAGCCCACAACAAGTAAACATAATTGCTCCATCTACTTCGACTTTTAACATAGATGAAATATCAAATAATTTAAATAATGGAGATTTCGGCGTATGGATTAATACAAAATATAATGGCGTCTCTAATTCAACAAAACTGGATATCGATCTTACACAATTTACACTAATGCTTAGTAGCCTTGAATGGAAGTATTTTAATATCAATTTTGAACAGCAGGGCGATACTAGAGTTGGTATCCAGTTTAGTAAAACGCAAATTTATGTTTTTGGAGAAACAGACCCGTATGTGAATGTGCTTCAAACCCAATTTGATTTTACTACCACCTGCGAGACTGATAAAGAGGTAAAGATTTCTTTGGAAGTTCGATTCCCTTTTTCTTTAATCAATAAAGGAAGTATATCCGAATCATATCAATTGGATTCCCCTCAAAGTATAATATCTCAGAAACTTGCAAAGCTATCATTAACTTTAAATGAGAAGACTCATAGTAAACTCTTTAAAATAATTTCAGAAAAACTCATCAACATTCATATAACAACTGATGAAAATAATGTAGACACTCAACCTGTACTTACTAACTCAGAATCCTATTTCTGTATTCGTACAGGGTTCTCTTCACCCGAAGGAGAAAAATTACCCGGAAAAGTATTAACACGATTTTTTTCCGGGAGGAATAAACTTATCGATCCACAAGTCTTACGAATGAATATTGCACCTGATATTGATGGGAAATCATCACTTACTTTCTTCAATAGTTATTTAACTGTTGATGAATCCGGTAATGAAGCGTTTTATCGAACGTTTTCTATCGGGTTTGAACCAGCGGCAGAGCTTCAAATTACTTCTATTCTTCGTGAGTCAAAAATCCGCTATGATTTCGGTCGTAGTGCTGATGTTTCAACGATGATTTCTTTACAGGCTCTTGGTGGATCATTATCAGGGATAGTTCAACATTTTATTATTGATCCTCTCCCTGAGTACATGTCTTTTGATCTTACTGTACTTGGTGAACGGTCATTTAAATATGAAGCTGATCGTCAATATTCGGTGACTTACTCCGTAGATTCAATACAGGATGATAATTTAATTAAATTAGATTTAAAAAATTTACCTCTTACAATGACGGTGGAATGGGGACTAGGCATCAGCCTTCTTGCAAAAACTGGATCAGGACTTATTGATTTGAATATGTCCAACGATATCGATGAAGTGTCTCTTTCGCTTTCTGGAAGTACAACCCCTTTTATCAGAGTTACTAATTTCCCAAAAAGAATTCGTTTAGAGGGATTTATTGATGTACCGAACTTTAACGGGTATATACGAGCATCTAAAGTATCTGATGCTACAACAACAATTTCTGTTCCTATTAAGTTTGACAAATGGTTAATTACTGGGAACCTTGAAATGTATAATGGGTATGGGCAGGTATCGTTTAATCTCCCGGGGAATGATAATTCTCAGGTAAGTGTTGGTCTTGACACAGGTAACAATGCATTTTTGGGTCTTGATTTCACAGTAGTAGATACTCAGACGAGCAATCAAGTATTATATGTAAGCGTGGATAGTATTGCTACAGACAATTTCCTACTCTCGTTTAATAACTCTGGTGGTGAGATTAAGGATTTCAAGATGTCCGGTATGATTACAGAGTTATCGAATATTAGAATCAAGATTAATTATCAGGGATTAAATTTCGAAGTTTCAGGAACATGGGTACTGCGGCAAGAAGGTTCATTTTCTATAGAAGCAAGCAAAACTATTGACTTTACATTAGATAATATTAATGCCGGAGACTTTATTATAAATGGAAATCTTCTTGTTAATCCTGGCGGATATGTAAAAGTCGAATGGCAACGAGGAGAAACGGGATATTTCATTTTTTCCACACACGGAATAGCTACAGAAGTTGAAGTAGCCTTTGGAGATAAATACAGCAGTAACGTATATTTCTACGGAAAAGTTGCATTGGCCTCTGGTGCCACTGTAAAATTTAGTTGGGATTGGAGTTCTAATGGATATTTCATGGTATTTTCTAATCTATTTAAAGAACTCGATGTTGAAGCATATATAAACTATAGCCCAGAGCAACAACAATATCAATATGGATTCAAAGCAAATGCTACAAATGTAATGTTCACCAGAACCCTTAAATGGGATATCCAAAATCTCAGATTTTGGTGGCTAGGTGATGAACCATTACCTAGTCAGTGGGATGTATGGATATTATGGGATTATGTATGGCATGAAGTAGTATGAAATGGAAAGGTGAAATAAAAAATGAAACAAAATCATAAAATTTGGAAAATAGCTGCTGCCGTAATAGTACTGCTGTTTGTGTTTTCATCAGCAGCGCAGGCTATTTCCAATATCACTAATAGTGACCAATCCTTGGCAACATCAAAAAAACCTGTTTCAGCATTGTTTAATCCTATGTTTTCTGATCATACAAATACTCCATCGTTGATTTCGTTTATGAAGAATTTTTTTAAAAATATTAGAGCACAATTATTACAGTCGCTTGGCAAGAATACCATTGAAGCTGATAATGATACTAGTGATTCTTCTAATACTATTCAGGGTGGTTCTTCTGTATCATGGGAAGATGATTTTCTAGATGAAAGCAGAATAGATATAGAAAAATCTTACAATTATGATGTGAACAAAACTCAAGGAAAAGTATTTATGAAAGATACCTACGCGGGGTGGTATAACCCCGCATGGGACAGGATGAAACCTATTGACATCTATAACAAGGGAAGTACCACCTTCAGTGAATATGTGGTAGATATAACCGTGTATTATGATTCTGATATGCAATCTGATTTCAAGGATCTTCGGTTCACTGATAAAGAAGGAAACGATCTTTCCTATTGGATCGGTGAGAAAATAAATGGTGAATCAGCAAACGTGCTGGTAAGAGTGCCAAATATTCCCCCTGGTCATACAACTATTTATATGTTCTATGGAGATTCAACTGCCACAGATCAAAGTAATTTTGATATGATTTTCACTTGGGAGGACAGAACTGATCCTGACATAATGATCTCTTATAAAAATTATCTCGAGGGTGCCTGGGACCCTGATGTTGCCTATGGTGGTGGTAGATTCCTTGTTGCATGGGAGGAAAGATTAGGACCAGAGGATATAAGTGTCCCTCTTCCTGATTATCAAAGAACACTCGCCTGTGTTATTCATGGGCGGACATATAATTCAGATGGCGGTGATCCACAACCTAACGGGGATGCGGATATTGATATATCAGATCCTGCTGCGACAGCGTGTCACGAAGAGAATCCATCTATTGCCTATGGCGATGGTGTATTTTTTGTTGCTTGGGAATATAACCCAGCATTTCCTCTTCAGCCCTTAACGCGATATTCAGTAGATATCGGTGGCGCTCTTGTAACCCCTGATGGCACGGTTACTTCAAGATTTATTATTTGTGACAGCTCTGGTATACAAGCTGATCCTTCTGTCGCATTTGATAGTAAAAACCACAGATTCTTTGTCGTATGGGAGGATGCACGAGAAGGCACACAGAATTATGATGTGTACGGACGGATTTATACTGTCAATGGACAACCAGTTGGCTCAGATTTCCAGGTAGCTGCTGGTACGAATTGCCAGGATGAACCATGGATATGTTCTGATGATCAAGGCACTTTCATGGTGGTCTATGAAGATGGGTACAATCCTGTGGTTGGGCCCTTTGGGCTTTCTGCACAACGTTTCGATAGCAGTGGGAATAAAGTTGGATCAACTATTACTATTGCTACAGGTAGTAGTACAGTTGATAATATTTATCCATCGGTTTCATATTGTCCGCAAACGAAACGGTATTTTGTCGCTTGGAACGATGGTGATATAAGCGTGGACCCTAACGCTCGTTCGAGCTATAATGGCAATATATGGGGTAAAATACTCGATCAATATGGTAACACTATAGTGGATAACTTCATTGTTCAAGCTGGTGATCAGTATATCAGAACAGATGTAATACCCTATCTAGATACATTATTTTTTGTCTGCTACGATGGCGGTAGTAATCTTTGGGGTAACCTCATTTCATCAGATGGAGCAGTTCAAACAAATGCACATCGACTCGACGACGGGTCCTCTCAAAAAGTGTATTGGAATAATCTTGCGATTGGTGAAGGAAAAATCTTTGCAGTCTGGGAGGATGAACGTGACCAAGCAAGTAACTACGCAGATACTTTTGGAAGTGTCTGGCACATCTATCATTCCACAAGCTCATCAGATGTAACTTGTAACATTGGTGATGAAAAACAAATGGTTACACAAGCAGTAGTTGTGTCAAAGGAAATTAAACCCGATGCTCTTGAAAAATGGGAGATGTTTGATGCTATCTACTCTACACCAATTGGTAATATACAATTTGATATCCTCGACGGAGCAGGTACACAGGTTCTACTTGAAAATATCAATCCTGGGCGTGATATCTCGAGTATAACAGCAAAATCTATTCGTCTACGAGCAACATTTACACGAACAATTCCAAAAGATACACCATCACTTGATAAATGGAGTGTAAGCTGGATAGGTTCAGATTATGATCCACCCTGGACAGATTATGAGGTAAACCCTGCATCACCAAATGGTGAGAACGAATGGTATACGGTTTCGGTTGAATTCACTCTCTCTCCACATGATGATGTTTCATCACCAGAAGAAATTAATACCTACTATAAAGTCAATGATGGTTCACAACAGATCTATAATTCCAATAATAAACCAAGAATTTCTACAGACCAATCGAACAATAAAATCGAATTCTGGTCTGTGGATGCTGCAAAAAATGAAGAAATACCCCATAAAGTAGTAAGCGGAATAAAGATCGATCGAACTATACCAACGGTGGTTATTGAAACACCGGAAACAGGGATAGTCCCAAAAGGTGATGTCAAGGTGAGTGGTACAATCTATGAATCCTCATCAGGATCTGGAATCAACAAGGTTGAGATATGGTTCCAAGGAGGCGAAATCCCTGAAAATGAGATCACACTTTCGCCGAGTAAGGACTATTTCGAATGGCATTTTACTGCACAGAGCACAAAAACATATACTATGAACATGCAAGGATATCAAAATAATATCAAAGTTCTCACAAATCAATATGAAATCGAAGTTCGAGCATATGATACTGCAGGTAATATGGGAAACGCCTACGTAACTGTTCGCTGTTCAATGAGTTTTTCGTATATCCTTCAACTCAGCAAAATTACTTTTTCACTACGCTAAACTTATCGACACCATGAATCAAAGCTAGCTCTTCACCATTATCCCACTTAACCCATATAAGCTCCTGTTCTTCATCTATCTTAAAAATAGTCCCCTTATCTCCAGTTTTAAGTTTCGTCATCGTATCATCACTAGAAATTAACTGGATCTTATCACCCACTTTCACAGATTCTTTTTTTCCCAATTTAGCACCTCTGATTAATGCAGATACCGGGATTCGAACCCGGGTGATTGGCTTGGGAAACCATAATTCCCTCCTGTTGAACACAATATTGAAGAAACCAATCACAACATCGACAAAGAAATTTTAAACGAATACTTGAAAATATTGGAAATCGGTGATATAACAGATAATTGCAGTATCATGATTAAACTATACCTCACTAGGTATTTAGAGTTTATCCACTGGAGAATCAACAAAGGGAAACCATTGGATTACATCAAAATGATTCGGGAAAAATATAACATGTTGTATATTCGAAAACATGTTACCAGCGTTTTCTCGAATTTAGGATAAACAAAACGAACAGACGACAATAAAACAATTACTGATAGGACATTCAACAAAAACCTCAATCGATTTACAACATTAGCACGGATAATTAGAGGAAGATTTAAAAATGATATATGATAAGATAATGGTGATTATCGTGTATAGAGTGAATAGAAAATGGAAAAAATCGAATTTTCAACAATAGATGAAATCATTACTGACATTTTACTATTACTATCACCGGAATACCAAGAAAAAATAAAAGAAATGTCAATCGATGATTTTAGTGATATAGTACATTTTAACTTTGGGCAATGGATTAAAAACAAATATTTTTATCAGAATCCCGTACAAGAACAACTGATTAAGAGTCTGGATGGATTAGAAAAAAATTACATGTTTCTTGATGGTGACAAATTCAGTCAAATTATCCTAGAAAAAGTATACGAGAAAATCACAACTGAAAAAAAGTAATGTGCGCACTGATAACACGAGAGTAATTAAAAAAATCAAAAAAATTAAACTATTTATAGTTGCGACTGGGAATACTGCGCGGTCTGGAGCGTAGCGTAAGATCCGCATTCCTTAGAACTCTTTTCCCTTTTTTTTTTTCGTTACATTGATATTCGCCATCTGGTTAATATTTTTGTCGGCAAGGGCTAGTCCACAAGCATTCCTGGG
>CABMCU010000084.1 GCA_902384685.1 uncultured archaeon
CGACCATTTCGTGGGTCGATATGTTTTAAGCAGAATGGTTTGCGTTCCTTCATGTTACACTATCATAAAATGTACCTTATCGGATACCCCCATCTTTAGATGGATTTATTTTGGGAGGATGTCATTATCATCATCCTCTTTATTCAAATCCTATAAAAAACAATAAATAAGAGTTATAGGGGTTCAGATGTCTTTTCGTTGGAATCTCCAGATCGTCAAGATAAAAAACACGATAATCCATGCAAGTGATACACCCATCAGAAGACCCGTCGAGTACCACGAAGGATTCGGTATTAAACCAGAACCTGTACTTGACTGAACCGGACCGATGGTGATACCGATGAGTGATGAATAAACTGAAATTGGATTAAACAGGTTAAGAACAAAGTACCAACCTGGAACAGCAAGGGTTGATTCCGTCGTGACTTTTGTAAAATCTATGGTTGTTGCAAGCAAGCCAACAAATACGATCGGCAGGATGATATTAAAAAGGAACCAAAGGAAAATCGCACCACCAAGAGCTGTCGATCGTTTTGAAAACACCGTAGAGAAAAACAATGCTACGGTTAAAAAGACTAATCCAAATATCATGGTTAACCCAATAAAGATTAAGTATTCAAGATAGTCAACATTGGAGACATTAAACGCGATCACGATCCCTGCGACACCATATCCAAAAAGGATAGTCAGACATAAGACCGCTCCGAGTCCGAGGAATTTTCCAACGACGATTTCAAATCGATTTGCTGATAAAGAAAGCAGTGAGCTCATCGAGCCGCGCTCTATTTCTCCGATGATTGTTGCATACCCCAGCATGAACGCGACAATTGAGATTAAAAAGGATCCTAACTCGGTCATCCCTGAGATCGTATTCCCCAAATTCTGCCATCCACTGGTTCCCAATGAACCGAAATATGAGACAACCAAGGTGAGGATCGCAAACATCGCTGCGACAAGGATAATCCATTTGTTTCTGATATTATCCATGATTTCTTTTTTCGCGATGCTGTAGACAACGTTTGTTTGCATCTTTACACCTCCGTGTACCGCATAAAGACGTCTTCAAGGGAAGGTTCTTTAGTCTGCAGGTTTTGAATATTTCCCCCTGCATTGGTTATCGCCAGGATGACTTTTGCTTTCATGGCTCCGTCGCAGATGATTTCAAGCGTGTTCCCTAGGGTTTTAATACTGGTAACCCCTGGGAGTTTCTTAACTGCGTTTTCAATTTTCGTGGACATAGAATCCACCGTTACTGTGATTTGTGGTTTCAGGTTCAGTTTTTTACTCAGCCCCTCAACAGTGTCTTGGGCGACAAGGATTCCTTTATTGATGATACCAACGCGATCGCAGATTTCCTGGATCTCGCTGAGAATGTGGGATGAAACAAAAATAGTTGTCCCTTTTTTTTTCATTTCAAGGATTTTATCTCGGATTAAAACGACACCGCGAGGGTCTAACCCGCCGCTTGGCTCATCGAGGATCAGGATCGGAGGATTGGCGAGTAGGGCTCGTGCCATACCAAGACGTTGGACCATTCCTTTTGAGAACTTCCCGACTCTTTTTTTCCCGGTGTCACCAAGTCCGAATTCTTCGATAAGATGGATGCATTCCTCTTTGGGTGCGTGTTTTATTTCTGCATAGAAACGCAGGTTCTGCAATGCGGTGAGGTTATCGTAGAATGCGACTTTCTCCGGCATATACCCAACGTATTTCTTTGCTTCTTTACCATGTGACCGTACGTCGATGCCGTTGATTTTAATGGTTCCGGTGTTTGCATGGATAAGGTCAAGCATGGATTTGATGGTCGTTGTTTTTCCTGCGCCGTTTGGTCCGAGAAAACCAAAGATTTCTCCTTTGTTAATGGTGAATGAGATGTTATTAACTGCGGTGAAATGGTTAAATGATTTTGTCAGATCTTTGACTTCAATAGTAGTTGAATTCGTTTCTATGGTTTTTTGACTTTTTTCTTCAGGGATGGTAAAAGTTCCTTTTTGATTACACTGGGGGCAGGTAAGAATGATTTTTTCACCAGGTTCTCCAGTGGCCGTCATTGTGTTTTTACATGTGGGACATTTGACAAGTTGTGTTGCCATGGTGAGAGGCTCCTCTGTATTCTGTTCGTAACATTGGTCGGCTATTTAGGTTTATTGGCGGTGTTATGGGGAGTAGGATTTTTGCAAGAGAAGATTATTGCGTATTGTCGAGAGATGAAATCTGTCGATATAGATGGGTAAAACAAAACCTTAGAAAATTGATGCTGACATAAAAATGGTATAAATTAATACAAATTTTGTTTCAAAACATATAAATAAGGAGTGGTTCTTAGGTATAAATGACGGAGAAAAAAAAGGACTATGCCCCGACAAAATTTCTTTTTAGTTAGGAAAAGAAAATATTTCGGTTTTTTATTGGTAGCGACAGCTGTTATGCTCTGTGTTTTTTTTGATACGCAAATTGTTGAGTCTTCTGTAGAATTGAGTACAATTGATAATTCATTGAGTTCTCTTCAACTGAGTGATTGGGTCATACCCACAGATTATACTGAAATTGTTACTAATTCGACGTTAAACACGAGTACGATTATCTTAAATGGTGCGATTAAAAGTATGGTTGAATTGCCTGCTGAGAGTATAGCAGTAATTCTTCCTGATGATCGTCTCGCCATTAAATTGCCTGAAGGGGCTAGCATTCTTCCTGAGGGCAGTACGTTGTCCTATTATGAGGAAAAACCAGTTATTAGTGTTCCGGAACAATCTAAGGTGTTGGGTGTATCATCAGTCGTTGTTTCTCCCTTGAAAAATTTTACCGTCAAGGCTCTTTTTATACAATCGGTTCAGGAGTTAGATGTCTATAGTGTTGAGGCAGTGTTTTTTGAGCTGGCACGGGAACATCCTAATGTAGCTTTGGTCAATTATCAAATTAATTGGGGTGATGGGAGTAATGAAACGTATGCCGCTGATACGATCGCGGTTGCGCATGAATATAAAAAAAGTGGGACCTACAAGTTGATGGTTAATATCTCTGATGAGTTGGGGTTTACCTATGTGACAACTCAACAATATACCGTGAATTATGAGGGGTATCTCAGTCATTCGTATCTCTGGGTGAATAAGAATAAGGCACCGATACTGACCGCTTCTGTGAGTTTTGGGTTGTTGGCGTTTGGTCTTTTGGCGTTTACTGAAAGTGGACGATACAAATTTCTCTGGATGTTTACATTGTTGCTTCCGTTGTATACGCGGATTCAGAAGGAGGATGTGCTTGATCAGTTTGTCCGTGGGCAGATCTATGGGTTTATTAAGACGAATCCTGGGGCGCATTATAATCAGATCCTTCGGAAGATTGGAGTGAAGAATGGTACATTATCCTATCATCTTGGTATCCTTGAAAAAACTGAGCTGATTCAGTCCCGTCGGGAGGGGTTGAAGTATCGGGCGTTTTATCCGACAGGGATGAACTTTCCGAAAGCCGAGCGGTTCCGGTTGACTGACCTGCAGATTCAGATCATTGGTTCTATTCGTAGTCAGCCTGGGTTGACGCAGAAGGAAATTGCGGGGGTGCTTGGTCGGAAGCCGCAGACGATTAATTATAATATTAAGGTGTTGGATCAGGCGGGTCTTATTTCTGTGGTGAAGGTTGGGCGGAAGACAACGTGTTTTCCGGTTTCTGATGCCGATACTTCTGGGGAATAACTCAGAGAATTTTTTTGGTCGTGTGAAAACCGTTAAAAATGGTGAGTCGATTGTCTGGGTTGATGCAAACCTTTGTTGCGGTGTGTGGGAGTGATGGTGATGACGCACATTTATCTTCTGCTGCGTTAGACATTGCGGAGCGGATTGGTCGTGGGATTGCGCAGCGGGGTGGTGTGCTTGTCTGTGGTGGTCGTGGTGGTGTGATGCGGGCGGCGTGTAAAGGTGCTAAAGAGATGAACGGGGTTACGGTTGGGTTGTTGCCTGATTCAAAGGAGGAGGCAAATGAGTTTGTTGATATTCCGTTGTCTACGGGTCTGGGGATGCGTCGGAATTTTTTGGTGGTGTCTGCAGCGGATGTGGTGATTGGGATTGGTGGTCGGTGGGGTACGTTAAGTGAGATTTCGTTTGCGATAATTTTTGAGAAACCTGTGGTGTTGGTTAGTGGTACAGGGGGGTGTGTTGATGAGTTAGCATCCGGGAATTTAATGAAAGAGTCAGAGTCCCGGTTGTATGTTGTAGGTTCTGCGGAAGAAGCGGTGGAAAAGGCGTTTGCGCTCTGTCAAAAGTAGTGGTATTTTTCCAATCTGACATTTTCAATAAGAATGTATATATAGAACATTTGACAAAGTATAACTTAAGAGGATCTGGAATTATTTTCCTTTCCTTTCCCGGCTCGTGGTGTCGATACGGGGGCGGCGTTCGAGATGGTACGTAACGGCTGGTGCTGGGAGGTGTTGTGATGCGGAGGAGC
>CABMCU010000085.1 GCA_902384685.1 uncultured archaeon
ACGCTAATGAGCTTTTCTGAATCTTTCTCAGAAACACCACAATTCTGTAGAGATATTTTCAGATCGTCAAACTGTGACTTATCGATCAATGGCAAGAGTATTTTCTGATCATCTTTAAGGAGATTTAATTTTTTAAAAATGGCACTGATGATTGTGAGATTCCCAATGTTAATTCGAACATTTTTCAATCCAATATTTTTTAAAAGAGTAAATGCGAGCGCGAGTAATTCTGCAACTGCCTCCACGGTGTCAACCCCAATAATCTCACAACCTGCTTGTTGGAATTCCCGGTACCTTCCCTTCTGCGGTCGGTCGTACCGATAGCAGTTCCCAAAGTAAAACAACTTGAGTGGTTTTGGCTCCATCTGTAACCGCTCGACATAACAGCGAATCACGGGCGCGGTCAGTTCAGGTCGTAACGCAAGATTCCGTCCTCCTTTATCGGAAAAGCTGTAAATTTCATTGAGAATCGCTTCACCAGATTTCGCAGTGAACAGTTCGATATTTTCAAAAGTTGGTGTTTGGATTTCCCCATATCCAAAGGATAAAAATGTTGACGTCATGTTTCTTTCGATGTACCGACGTTTCTCCATTTCCTCAGGAGTAAAATCTCGTGTTCCTCGTGGGACCTGAAACATGAGGAGTTGAATATCAGGAGCACTTAATTATTGTTTCTGTCGTAGAAAAAAAGAAGACATAAAAGAGTTAAATCTGAGCAGTATTCATCGTATTAAAATAGATAAAAACATCAACTAAGAGATCTGGACAAATTATTAATTACAAAAAAGAGAAGGCAAAAACTTCTTTTAGCAGTATCTGTTACACCTCATGAATTTTCCGTAAAAAGAGGTTGATTTGAATGGAAATAACAATGTATGTCAACAGATACAAACACGCTCGATACAACTTTTTCAAATGGCGATATCAGTTAGAATTTTATCACAGACTCGTTCTTGCAATAAGTTTTGCTTGTATCACTGGTATTTTTGCACAGGTGCGATTTTATTTCCCTGGATCTCCGGTTCCTCTTACCGGGCAAACCTTTGCGGTGCTGTTAAGTGCAGTGGTGCTAGGGAAATGGTGGGGAGGCATAAGCCAGAGCATTTACCTCGGCGTAGGTATAGCCGGAGTACCATGGTTTGCTGGCATGAACGGCGGACTTACATATCTTGCCGGCCCGACTGGTGGGTATCTCATAGGTTTTATACTGTCCGCATTCTTCCTTGGTTATTGCGTTGATCGATATATCAAATCACGAAAATATTGGGCGATGTTTACGTTAATGCTATTCGCCAATTTCGGGATTGTCTTTGGACTAGGATTGCTACAGCTCTACGGATGGTTTTTATTCACAGGAGCATCTATTGACTTCTGGGGATTGCTTTTGATGGGACTGATCCCATTTATCATCGGTGATACGGTAAAGATAGCAATCGCTGCTGGAATAGCAAGTAGCATTACACCAAAACAAGCATACGGTCGCGAAGTCGACGCAGTTTAAAACAAAAACGCTAAAATCTTTTTTTATTTTACTTTAAAAAGGGAAATCGTCCGATCATTTAACACAACCCATCTAATCTTATCACCATCTTTTAACTTCAAAAGTTCTACAACTTCAGAAGGTACTGTAATTCGCCTGCGGGAACCACGGATTGTCATCGCAGTTTCTTTAATACATTTCACCTGATCGAGTTCGATTTTCATTAATATCACTCCTTTTTCTTTCTACTATCAACTCTTAACTAATCTCCCCACTGAGATATGCTTTAGTCTCAGGGTTTTTTGGATTATTAAAAAATATATCTGCTGGTCCTTGTTCAATAACCATTCCAAAATACAAGAAGATAACGTAATCAGCGACACGTTTCGCCTGACGTAGAGTATGGGTCACCAATACAACAGTATAATCTTTCTTTAATTTCAAGAGCAGCTTTTCTATCTGTTGAGCAGCGAGGGGATCTAATGCAGATGTCGGCTCATCACAGAGTACCACTTCAGGCTCCACAGCAATCGCTCGCGCTAAACAGAGACGTTGTTGTTGTCCGACGGAGAGTTGTGATGCAGGATCATGAAGTCTACCTTTGACCTCATTCCATAGACCAACTTCCTGTAGACAATGTTCAACAGTTTTTTCAATCTCATCTTTGTTTTTGTTGCTGTGAATCCGTAGTCCATAGGCAACGTTATCCCGAATTGACATGGGTAAGGGGTATGGTTTTTGAGAAAGCAATCCCATTTTTTTTCGTATGTCAGGAACATCCAAATGTGGTCTGAGAATATTTTTTCCATCAACGAGAATTTGACCAGCTATTTTAACATCGTCTTGTATCTCGAGCAATCGATTAAAAGATTTTAACAAGGTTGTTTTTCCACATCCAGATGGACCAATGATTGCTGTTAATTTTTTTGCTGGTATTTTAATATCAATGTTTTGGAGAACGACATGATCATGAAAACTTACATTGAGGTTTTTTGTTTCTATTTGGATGCGACTTTCCGTTGACATAATTTTTCCTCTTTTTTTATTTTATCACATGTTTCATATACCGTTTTGAAAGGGTTCTTGAAAGAATGCTTATCGTAAAAACTATGATCAGTAAGACTAATGCAGTCGCACTTGCTTTTTGTCGAACAACGGGGAGTGATGAGGTAGACAATTGAAAGATCATTGTCGGGAGTGCTGCCGTGGAGTCATATATAGAGCTTGGGATGCGATTGGTAAAGCCAGCGGTAAAAAGAATCGAGGCGGCATCTCCAATTCCTCGACCTAAACCAAGGAGGATTCCTGCAAGAATCCCCGGAAGAGCCTGCCGGGGAACTACTTTTACTGCGGTTTCAAATTTTGTTGAACCAAGCGAATATGCCCCTTCTTTTAAACCAATTGGTACAAGCTTTATCGATTCATCCATGTATCGAGTAATAATAGGAATTTCAAGAAGCGTTAAAGCGATAATACCAAACATCACCGACGCACTCATCCCCAGATAAATCATGATGAGAAAACAGAACACACCGTAGATAATCGAAGGGATACCCCACAGGATATCTAAGGAGAACCGAATAAACCCTGCGAGCCACGAGTGAATAAAATCTTTTTGAAGATACAAGGCAATCGCTATCCCGATAAGACAGGCAAGACCCGTAGCAGGTAACGCAAGAAGGAGGGACCCAACGATAGCATTCAGAATCCCACCTCCGCCAGCCCCCAGATAAAACTCTCCACTGGATGTCTGTGTCAGTAAATCGAGTGACAAAGCAGGAGCACCATTTATAATGACCAACGCGACAATAATAATTAAACTCCCCACAACAAGAGAAATAGATATCATCATTAATATCTTAAAAATGTTTTCTTCGAGCGTCCGTTTATTCAAACATTCCACCTCTTATTCGCTCGTCTTAAAACAAAGATACCGAAGATATTGAAGAGTAATACGACGATAAAAAGAATTAACGCTACCATCATCAATGCGGATTCATACAAGGGAGAGGACATCATGTCACTATACGCAGATACAATCAACGAGGCAAGCGTTTGTCCAGGGGAAAAAAGGGTTGATGGAGTTCGTGTGATCCCGCCTACAACCATGTTAACAGCAATGGTTTCACCAAATGCTCTGCCAAATCCAAGGAATACCGCTGAGATGACGCTGGGAGCAGAAGCACGAAAAATTACCTTTTTTACCGTCTCCCATTTTGTTGCTCCGACTGATAAGGATGCTTCCCGAAGAGATAGTGGTATCGCGTGAAAGGATTCAACGCATAAGGAGATAATAATAGGAAACACCATAATTGCTAAGGTTATCGATGCAGTGAGGATACAATACCCAGTTGTTTCTATTCCGAACCAAGGTGCGACGACATCTTTGACGAAGGGGACTAAAAAAAGCAAGGCGCATAATCCGTACACAACAGAGGGAACACCAGCAAGAACATCGATAAATGGTCGTATAACTTTCCGTACTTTTTTTGGAGCATATTCTGCGATGTACACCGCACTGAGAATAGAAATTGGAACCGCAATAATCAACGCAATTCCAGTAACAAGAATAGTTCCTACGATAATTGGGTATAAACCAAATTGATTAAAGCCGGGGTTCCAAGAAGAAGAAAATAATATTTCAGTTAAAGAGTGTTGCTCAAATATTAAAAGTGATTTAAATAACAGCAGAAAAAAAATAGAGAAAAAAAGGAGAGAGACTGCTACGGTTACCACTAGCATAAGTTTTGTGCCGAGGAAATCTCGTAGCTTTCTTCTATTCATATATCCCTATTGTATTTCTGGTCGAGTTCCTGAATTTAAATATTGTATTTGAAGTTCAAGAGTTTCTTGGGGTAACTTGAGATATCCGCTGGTCTCTACGTATTGTTGTCCATCGGTTAAAATCCAATCGACAAAATCTTTTGTTGCTCCAGTGAAATTATGTTTTGTTACTAAATGGAGGTTTCGTGCTGGTGGCCAAGGATAGATATGATTTCTAATTGCATTGACAATTGCAGAACTGTTCCCATAAAAACTCTCATTTGTATCAAGTATTCCGTTTTCGTTCAGATCCAGAGGAACCGGAAGTATCCCTGCATATGGTAATTTTGTGTTCATATCATAAACGGTGTTGATATTATTATATCCAATAGAGTTGACATTACCTTGGACAGCAGTACGAACACCAGCATCTTCTATTTGAGCAGCATCTGCTGTAGCAGTTAAATTATCCTGTAAATATTTACCCAAATATTTCGCCCACATTTCTGCAGCACCACAAGAATCCTGGCGGGTGAAGACCCAGATACGCTGAGTACTTGCATTGGGATTTCCAACAAGCTGACCCCAAGTCTTTATGGTTCTGTTATCGTAAACATGGGTGAAGATGTCTTTGAGTTGAGCTTTGGTGACTCCTTTGACAAGAATCATATCTTTTACAGGGTTCTGAGCGTTCATCGTCGCAATGACTGCATCTGATGCAACTGAGATCCAGAATACTCCATTCGTAATATCATTTTGAGAGATATCTTTTGAGTACATTCCGATATCAACAACCCCAGCAAGTGCCTCAGTCATCCCCTTTCCCGCGCCCCCACCTGACACATCGATTCGTATATCTGGGTGAAGTTTTTGATATTCTTTCGCCCATACTTCCATCATAGGCTGAAGTGCATTCGCACCAGATATTTTTATCACATTCTTTTGTGTACTGGTACAACCAGACAGACTCACAATTCCGACCGTACTTAAGATAAGAACTACGACAAGCGTTTTCATTTTCTTATGTGTTTTCTCTTTCATCATTCATCATCTCCATTTCTTTTTTTCCTGAATAGCTGCTATGAACTATGATAGCAAGCAACGTATCAGCAAAAAATATTATATATACTCTACTATTTATAATTATTGGTAACTTTCCAACATTAAGCCAATTTACAACCAATGAAATTATACACCAAAAGAAACTATAGAGAAAAAACCATTCGTTATCAAAGGAGATATTAACAGAAAACCAGCAACCACCACAATATATTCTCTTGAAAAATTATACAGTAATAAAATTTTGAAACTATTGAAAAACCAAATAATTACCTTAAACTTACTTTCAGATGTTGACTTTTTTTATTCATTATAGTTTTTGTTTCAATCTTATTTTCCCGAGCCAACCAACCAATCGCCGCAAACACATCATTGACATTAATTTTTGTCAACCGCACAAGAGAGGAGATACCAATATCCGTCTGTTGTTTTGAAAGTACCGTCCAGACTTTTCCCGCATCAAATCCAATTTTCCCTTCAAGGTTCGTTCCACCAATCTTGTAGACAGTACCATTCTGACAAATTTTATTCTCCCGAGCAAGCCAACCAACCGCAGCGTGAACTTGATGTTCGTTCAAAAACGTAGTATTGATCAATTTTGTCTCCGATAATGGGCCTTTTACGTTTAACGCTTGCCATACCTTTCCTGCGTTTTGACCGAATTCATTGATGACATTACTCATAACACGCCACCTTCGATAAAAAGGAATAATAGAACTAATTATATATCTTATGATTCTTAATCGAGTCTAAACTAAAAGAAAAAAAGATTCCAAATTCCTTTTTGAAAATTAAAATTCGGGAAAAACACCACCACTGATTGGCCACTATCAAGTTCTCACTACTCCGTTACACAGAACCTATGGTAATAACATTTATATACCAATTCTTTTATGCCTTACTTCCCTATCTCTACCAGACATGATCGGGCAATTCTCCAAGAATCCCGGTAAGAAATAGTCTAAATGGTTTTTGACTGTTTCGGAAATGTCACGGTTGAGACATAGCGAGACTACGAATACTTACAAGATAAAAATAGAGGATATATTATGGCAGATATCCACCATCCAAAACGAGGGTCCCATGGCTATTGGCCACGAAAACGAGCGAAAACAGAAACGCCCCATATTAAAAGCTGGGCAGAAGGCTACGACAAACCAAAAATCCAAGGATTCTTCGGATACAAAGCCGGAATGACCCATGCATTTATCGTCGACTACCGACCAACCTCGACAACTTCAGGAAGAGAAGTAAAAATGGCTGTGACCGTCGTAGAAACACCACCAATAAAAATCGCGGCAGTCAGGGCGTACCAACGAACAGCCTATGGTTTACAATGCGTTGGTGAAATCTGGGCTGAGAAACTAGATCCTGAATTAGCACGCAGTATTCCCCTTGTGAAAAACCTAAAAAAGAAAAACTGGGACATCACCAAAGATGCCGAGGAAATTCGAGTAATTGTCTATACACAACCAAAACTTGTTACAAGCACCCCGAAGAAAACACCAGAGATCAGTGAGTTAAAGATAGGCGGCGGAAGCGTTGACGATCAAATCAAATACGCAAAGGAAATTCTTGGAAAAGAACTGAAGATTTCTGATGTTGTTAAGGAAGGAGATATGCTCGATACCATTGCTATCACCAAGGGAAAAGGATGGCAAGGGACCATTAAAAGACATCACGTTAAACTCTTATTGCATAAAAACTCTAAACACCGCAGAATGATTGGTACAGCTGGTTCCTGGCATCCAAGCTGGGTGCAAGCAACCGTCCCACAAGCAGGACAAATGGGGTACCATCAGCGGACCGAATATAATAAACGTGTTCTGAAAGTCGGAGAAAACGGTGAGGAAATCACTCCTGCGGGCGGATTCCCGAACTACGGTGTGATACGTAACTCCTACATCCTTGTTCATGGTTCCATACCAGGACCGGTCAAACGATTAATTGGTATGAGAGACGCAGTCCGATATCAACGTGGTGTGAAGATTCAGAAACCAGAGATAACCTACATCTCAACAACCAGTAAACAAGGGGCATAATCATGACAAAAGTAAATATCTATGGGATGGACGGAACAGTGAAAGAAAAAATCGATTTACCAAAAATCTTTGATACACCGTATCGTCCCGACATCATAAAAAAATCATTTGAGGTTATTCATTCAAACCAGCGACATCCCTATGGGTCAGATCCATTAGCAGGAACCAGACATGCGGTTGCATCCGTGGGAAAAGGTAGAGGTATGTCACGAGTACCACGGTTAACGCAAGGGCAGACAGCAGGTCTCGTCCCTAATGTCGTAGGCGGCAGACGTGCACACCCTCCAAAAATTGAACGAGATTGGAAAGAAAAAATGAACAAAAAAGAAAATCAACTTGCACGGAACTCTGCACTTGCAGCAACAGCAGATAAAGAGGTTGTCACAAAAAGAGGACATTGTTTCGATGAAAAAATCACTTTACCTATTGTTGTTGATGATGATTTTGAAAAAATTAAGAAAACCAAAGAAGTCATTGAAGTCCTGCAGAAAATCGGCATATACTCTGATGTCCTGCGATCATCCAATGGAAAACATGTGCGTGCAGGTAAAGGAAAAATGAGAGGTCGAAGATATCGTGTGCCGAAATCATTACTTATTGTATCATCCAAAGAC